>CALHRD010000031.1 GCA_938038385.1 uncultured Burkholderiales bacterium | reverse complement strand
CGCGCCCTGGAAAAGGCCGTCAAGGGCATGCTGCCGAAGGGCCCACTGGGCTACGCCATGATCAAGAAACTGAAGGTCTATGCCGGCGCCGAGCATCCGCACGGCGCCCAGCAGCCTCAGGCCCTCGATATCCGCTAACCGCTCAAGGAAGACGCAAGCATGATCGGAGAGTATCACTACGGCACCGGGCGGCGGAAAAGCGCCGTGGCACGTGTCTTCATCAAGGCCGGCAGCGGCCGGATCGTGGTCAACGGCAAGCCCGTGGACCAGTATTTCGCCCGTGAGACCGGCCGCATGATGGTGCGTCAGCCTCTCGTGCTGACCGACCGCGCCAACAGTCTGGATATCATGGTCAACGTCCACGGCGGCGGCGAGACCGGCCAGGCCGGCGCAGTACGCCACGGCATCACCCGCGCCCTGATCGATTATGACGACGGCCTCAAGCCGGTGCTGAAGAAGGCCGGCCTGGTCACCCGTGACGCGCGTGAGGTCGAGCGCAAGAAGGTCGGCCTGCACAAGGCGCGCCGGCGCAAGCAGTTCTCCAAGCGCTGATCGGAGTCTGTCAAGAAAAGCCGCCATGCCTGGCGGCTTTTTTCTTTCGTGCGCCCGCTGCGGACCCGCACGCCAGGTGGTGTGGGAGGGGCCCGGTCAGGTATCCTGGCCGCCCCGATCCCGATCAAGACTATGCTTACAGCAGGATTCGTTCAGAATTTCCCAACCAGCGCAAGTTATCTCGAGGAGGTCGCAGCATGTTGAAGGTAGGCATCGTCGGCGGCACCGGTTACACGGGGGTGGAGCTGCTGCGGCTGCTCGCGCAGCATCCCCAGGTGGAGATCGCCGCCATCACTTCCAGGAAAGAGGCGGGTATGCCGGTGGCGGATATGTTCCCCAGCCTGCGCGGCCGCGTGAATCTCGCCTTTTCCACGCCCGAGGAGGCGCCGCTCAAGTCCTGTGACGTGGTGTTCTTCGCCACCCCCAACGGGGTGGCCATGCAGCAGGCGCGCGAGCTGCTGGAAGCGGGCGTGAGGGTCATCGACCTGGCGGCGGACTTCCGCCTCCAGGACATCGCCGTATGGTCCAAGTGGTACGGCATGGAGCACGCCTGCCCGGACCTGGTGGCCGAGGCGGTCTACGGCTTGCCGGAAATCGACCGGGAACGCATCAGAGGCGCGCGCCTGATCGCCAATCCGGGCTGCTACCCGACGGCGGTACAACTTGGCTTCCTGCCGCTGATCGAGGCCGGGGTGGTGGACACCTCCTGGCTGGTGGCGGACTGCAAGTCCGGTGTGTCCGGTGCGGGTCGCAAGGCGGAGACCCACATCCTCTACGCCGAGGCGACCGACAGCTTCAAGGCCTATGCCGTGCCGGGCCACCGGCATTGGCCGGAGATCCGACAGGGGCTCGCGCGCATGGCCGGCAGGGACGTCGGTCTGACCTTCGTGCCGCATCTCACGCCGATGATCCGCGGCATCCATGCCACCCTGTACGCCAGGCTGACGCGCGACGTGGACCTGCAGGCACTCTACGAACAACGCTACGAGGGCGAGGCATTCGTCGACGTTCTGCCGGCCAAGGCGCATCCGGAAACACGCTCGGTGCGCGCCTCCAACCTCTGCCGTATCGCGGTGCACAGGCCGCAGGGTGGCGACACGGTGGTGGTGCTGTCGGTGATCGACAATCTGGTCAAGGGTGCCTCGGGTCAGGCAGTGCAGAACATGAACATCCTATTCGGCCTGGACGAGACGACGGGGCTCACCCAGGTGCCGGTATCCCCCTGAAACCCTGCGGGCCGCGAGGTTGACGGGAACTATCCCAGCGAGAATAATGCCCGAGCATCAATCTGATACAGGAGCAATCCATGAACGCCGTGACCGAAATGACCCCTCTGTCCTTCTCCGATAGCGCCGCCGGCAAGGTCAAGTCGCTGATCGAGGAGGAGGGCAACCCCGAGCTTAAGCTGCGCGTGTTCGTCACCGGCGGTGGCTGCTCGGGTTTCCAGTACGGCTTCACCTTCGACGAGGTGAAGAACGAGGACGACTTCGTGATGGAGAAGGGTGGCGTCACCCTGCTCATCGACCCGATGAGCATGCAATACATGATGGGGGCCGAGATCGACTATACCGAGGGCCTGGAAGGCGCCCAGTTCGTCATCCGCAACCCCAACGCCCAGTCCACCTGCGGCTGCGGCTCGTCCTTCTCGGTCTGAGATATCGCCCTGATGCAAGAGGCGGCGCGAGCCGCCTTTTGTTTTTTCCATGACCAGCCCATACAGAATCGTTACCTGCCCGACCTGCGGCAAGTCTGTCGAATGGCGGACGGAAAACCGCTGGCGGCCGTTCTGCAGCGAGCGCTGCAAGCTGATCGATCTCGGCGAGTGGGCCACCGAACGCTATCGGGTCCCGGCCGAACCGGCGTCCGAGCCGGGCACACACAAGGCGGAGTAACCCAGCCCTCGCGCTGCTGGTTTGCGGGTCCGGAAGTCTTGTGATCGCTGTCGCCTTGGGCTAGTCTCAATCAATCACTTTGCTGTGTCCGCGCTTCCACATCCAGGCATGAGACTGGTCATACTCGACCGCGACGGTGTCATCAACTACGACTCCGAGCAGTTCATCAAGACGCCTGACGAATGGCGCCCGATCCCCGGCAGCCTGGAGGCCATCGCCAGCCTGAACCAGGCCGGTTTCCGGGTGGTGGTCGCCTCCAACCAGTCCGGCGTCGGGCGCGGTCTGCTGGACATGGCCACCCTCAACGCCATCCACGGCAAGATGCACGCCATGCTGGCGCGCGCGGGTGGGCGCATCGAGGCGGTGTTCTTCTGCCCGCATGCGGCCGATTCCCGCTGCGCCTGCCGCAAGCCCAAACCCGGTCTGCTGCAGGAGATCTCGCTGCGCTATCACGCCGAACTCAAAGGGGTGCCGGTCATCGGTGACAGCCTGCGTGACCTGCAGGCGGCAAGCGCCGCCGGAGCGGCTCCCATCCTGGTCCGCACCGGCAAGGGGGCGCTGACGTTGCAGGCGGGGGGATTACCGGAAGACACACGGGTATTCGACGATCTCGCCCAGGCTGCGCGTGCCCTGCTGGCTCAGGTATGACCTTCCTGCGTTCCCTGCTGTTCGCTTTGATCCAGGGGGCCTTCACCATACCTTACGGTCTGCTCGCGCCGCTGCTCTATCCCTTGCCGGCCCTGACCCGGTATCGGATCATGCGGCTTTGGGGCGTCTTCATGGTCTGGCTTGCGCGCTGGGTGCTGGGCATCCGCTATCGGGTGTCGGGCCTTGAACACCTGCCCAAGGGGCCCTGCGTGGTGCTGTCCAAGCATCAGTCGGCGTGGGAGACGATCGCCTTGCAGTTGTTCATGCCGCCCCTGTCTTTCGTCCTGAAGAAGGAATTGCTCAAGATCCCCTTCTTCGGTTGGGGCCTGGCCATGGCCAGCCCCATCGCCATCGACCGGGCCGCCGGACGCGAGGCCCTGAAGACGCTGGAAGTACAGGGCATGCGGCGATTGGCCCAGGGTTTCTGGGTCGTCGTCTTCCCGGAGGGCTCGCGCATGCCGCCGGGACAAAAGGGCAAGTACAACGTCGGCGGCGCCTGGCTGGCGGTCAAGGCGGGCGTGCCGGTCCTGCCGGTGGCGCACAATGCCGGCCGATTGTGGGGCAGGAACGCCTTCATCAAGCGCCCCGGTCTGATCACCGTGGTCATCGGCGCCCCCATCCCCACCGCCGGCCGCAAGGCGACCGAGGTCAATGCCGAGGCCGAGGCCTGGATCGAACGGCAGATGGCGTCGTTGTGAAGGGCAGAGGATGGGTTTCGCCAGACTGAAGCGGTGTGCCGCCATACGCACCGAGGAGCGCGCCGATCTGGATCTGGATGGACTCCGGGTCCCCTGTCTGCTGCGCCGCAGTTCCGCCCGCCGCACGCTGGCGATGCGGGTCGATGCCTGCGGGCGGGTGGTGGTCAACATGCCGCTGACCATGCCGGTCGACCGCATGGGCGAGTTCGTTCACCTGCATCGGGACTGGTTGCGCCGACAGTTGAATCAGGTCTGCCGCGCCGAGGAGCCCTGGCGGCCTGGCATGCTGCTGCCCTTTCTTGGGGACAGGCTGCGACTGGCGGAGGCGAGAGGCATCGAACGCGCGCAACTTCATGCCGACTGTCTGCAGGTGCCCGACATCGCCCAGGCGCGCGAGAGCGTGCCGGCCTGGTATCTCGGCGAGGCCAGACGGCAGCTCGCCGCCCGTCTGCAGGCCCTTTGCCAGCGACATGGTCTGCCGCTGCCGCGCTGGCGTCTTTCCGATGCCCGCAGTCGGTGGGGCAGCCTGTCAGTCCAGGGGGTGGTCAGTCTCAACTGGCGCCTGGTCAAGGCCAGCATGGCCGAAATCGACTATGTCGTCTGCCACGAGCTGGCCCATTTCCGCCAGCGCAACCACTCGCCGGCCTTCTGGCGCGAGGTGGGGGCACTATGCCCGGCGCATGAAGTTGCACGCCGTCTGTTGAGGCAGAATGGCAGGCTGTATTTCCAATTCTGAGGAGCATTCCATGCGCATCCTGCACACCATGCTGAGAGTCGGCGACCTGGATCGCGCCATCGATTTCTACACCCATGTCCTGGGGATGAAGCTGCTGCGCCGCAAGGACTATCCAGAGGGTAAGTTCACGCTGGCCTTCGTCGGCTACGGCGACGAATCCGATCACACCGTGCTGGAGCTCACCTACAACTGGGGTGTGGACAAGTATGACCTGGGCAACGCCTACGGCCATATCGCCATCGAGGTGGAGGATGCCTACCAGGCCTGCGAGGCGGTAGCAGCCAAGGGCGGGCGGGTGACCCGGCCGGCCGGGCCGATGAAGCACGGCAGCACGGTGATCGCCTTCGTCGAGGACCCGGACGGGTACAAGATCGAGTTCATCCAGAAGGGGACTTCCGGCTGGGCGCGTCAGTCGGGCGACTGAGCGGGTCCTCCGGCGGGCGATTCGCCAGGGCGGCGAATTCGGCCACACTGAGCGTTTCGCCGCGCCGGCCCGGGTCGATGCCCACGGCTTCGAAGTCTGCCTCTTCCACCAGCCCTTTCAGGGTGTTGCGCAGGGTCTTGCGGCGCTGGCCGAAGGCATGCGCCACGACCTCGGCGAAGCGCCTGCCGTCACGATAGGGGATCGCCTCGACGGGCAGCGGCAGCAGGCGCACCACGGCTGAGTCCACCTTGGGCGGCGGTGTGAAGGCGCCAGGGGGGACGTTGAACAGCTTCTGCACCCGGAAACGTGCCTGCAGCATGACCGAAAGGCGCCCGTAGGCGGGCGTTGCGGGCGCCGCGGCCATGCGGTCCACCACCTCCTTCTGCAGCATGAAGTGCATGTCCCGGATGTGTGCCGCGTACTCCGCCAGGTGGAAGAGCAGGGGCGAGGAGATGTTGTAGGGTAGGTTGCCCACCACCCGGAGATCGGGACCCAGGCTGCCGAAATCGAAGGCGAGGGCGTCACCCGCGTGCAGGCTGACGGGCAGCCCGGCGGCCGCCTCGGCACGCCAGCGCGCGACCAGATCGCGGTCCAGTTCGAGGATGTGGAGGTGGTTGAGTCGCGCGAGGAGGGGCCGGGTCAGCGCCCCCAGGCCGGGGCCGATCTCCACCATGCGCTCATCCGGCTGCGCGGCGATGGCGGCGATGATGCGTGCCAGCACGCCGGGGTCGTGCAGGAAGTGCTGTCCCAGGGATTTGCGCGGTCGATGTCCATCCAGGGTCCTCGACACGGTGCGCATCACACCTGTTGTCGCGCCAACCGCTGCCGTGCCATCGCGGCCGCCAGATGGATGGCCGCCAGCAGGCTGCCCGCCTGCGCCTGCCCGGAGCCGGCCAATTCCAATGCCGTGCCGTGGTCGACCGAGGTGCGCACGATGGGCAGCCCCAGGGTGACGTTCACCCCCTCGCCGAAGCTGGCGTGTTTGAGTACCGGCAGTCCCTGGTCGTGATACATGGCCAGAACGGCATCGGCTTGGGCCAGATACTTGGGCTGGAACAGGGTATCGGCGGGCAACGGACCCAGGAGGTCCATCCCTTCTGCCCGCAGGCTGGCGAGCACCGGTACGATCACCTCGATCTCTTCGCGCCCAAGGTGGCCGCCCTCGCCGGCGTGGGGGTTGAGCCCGGCGACCAGGATGCGCGGTCGTGCGATGCCAAAGTCGCACTGCAGACCGGTCACCAGGATGCGGAGGGTCTCGGTCAAGCCTTCGCGGGTGATGGCGTCGGCCACTTGGCGCAAGGGCAGGTGCGTGGTCGCCAGGGCGACCCGGAGCGGGAAGGGCGGCGGGGTATCCATGCCGATGCGGGGGCTGTGGCACTCGCCTGCCAGCATCATCACCACCCGTGCGGTGCCGGTGTGCCCGGCCAGGAATTCGGTATGGCCGGTGAAGGGGATGCCGGCGTCGTTGATCACGCCCTTGTGCACCGGACCAGTGACCAGGCCGGCGAATTCTCCCGACAGGCAGCCATCGACCGCCCGGCGCAAGCAGTCGAGGACGTAGCCGGCGTTGGCCGTATCGAGGCGGCCGGCGGAGGCGGGCACGGCCAAGGGCAGGTGCAGGAGGCTGATCGGCGCGGTTGTACCCGGCTCGTAGTCGGGCAGGTCGAAGGGCAAGCCAAGCCTGCCGGCACGGGCGGCGAGCAGTTCGCGGTCGGCCAGGATGACCAGGGCGATGCGTTCGGGAGGGGAGTGGGCGAGCCGGACGCAGAGATCGGGGCCGATGCCGGCGGGTTCACCGGCGGTCACCACGAGCGGGGCCGACGCCGGTTCCCCGCTCAGCCATGACGGCTCACTCCTCAAGCCGGTATTCCACATAGGCCCGGTCGCGCATCTGCCGCACCCAGTCGTCGAAGGCCTCCTCGGACTTGCGCGCGCGGATGGCCTGACGGGCCTCGAAACGACGGCGTTCCTGGGTGACGTCCTGGTCCCGGCGCTCCAGCACCTGGATGAGGTGCCAGCCGAAAGGCGACTGGATGGGCTGGCTCACTTCCCCGGGCTTGAGTGCATCCATGGCGCGCTCGAACTCGGGCACCGTGTCGCCCGGCGAGAGCCAGCCCAGGTCGCCGCCTTTGCTGGCGCTCAGGTCGTCGGAATGGAGTTTGGCCAGCTCGGCGAAGTCGGCGCCGTTCTCGATGCGTTCCTTCAGTTGCCTGAGCCGGTTGCGCGCCTCGGCGTCACCCACGACCTCGTTGGTGCGCACCAGGATATGCCGCGCGCGGGTCTGTTTGATCACCAGGGTCACGTCCTTGCCGCGTTTGTCCAGGACCTTGAGGATATGGTAGCCGTTGCTGCTCTTGAGCACCGGCGTCACGCCACCTGCCGGCAGTTCCCGGATGGCGGTCACGAACAGGGTGGGTAGTTGCGCCTCGCTGCGCCAACCCAGCACGCCGCCCTGCAGCGCGTTCTGGGCGTCGGAGTAGGCCGCGGAGACCTGACCGAAATCGGCACCGGCGCGCAGTTCCTCCAGTGCCTTTTCCGCCTTTGCCCGCAGTGACTGCAGCTGTTCCGGACTGGCGCCCTCGGGCGTCACCACCAGGATGTGGGCGAGCTGGTACTCGTTCTTGCGCTCGGCATCGAGGGCCGGGTTGGCCAGGTAGTTGTCGATCTCCGCGTCGGTAACCACCACCCGGTTGTCCACCTCCCGCTCGCGCAGACGGCTGATGGTCATCTCGGTGCGCACCTGTTCCCGGAAGGCGTTGAAGTCCACCCCGTCCTGCTCCAGGGCGCGGCGGAACTGGTCGAGCTCCAGGTTGTTCTGCCGCGCGATGCGGGTGAGGGCCCGGTCCAGCTGCGGGCCGTCGATGCGGATGTTGGTGTCCTCGGCCATCTGCAGGAGGATGCGCTCGGTGATCATGCGTTCCAGCAGCTGGCGCTCCAGGAGGTGTCGGGGCGGGGCCGGCGTCTTTTGCAGGGCGAGCTGCTGCAGGGTGCTGGCGACGCGGGATCTGAGTTCGTATTCCGTGATGACACCGTTGTTCACCACCGCCACGATACGGTCGAGGGAGATCGGGGAGGCGTGCAGGGGCAGCACAAGGATCAGGGCGAGGACACCCAGCAGGTTACGGCAGATTGAATTCATCGCTTTTCGCATATCCGGTGATGCTGCGTTTGAGGACATCCAGGGGGTTGGGGCCGAGGGCGGTGAGGCCGCGAAGCTCCAGCTGCAGGAAGAAGGCGTCGGTGACGTCTTTTTCGCTGGTCGCCAGGCGCTGGGCGACCCCGCGCAGGGACCAGCAGCCGGCGTTGTACTCGAAGCCGAGCAGGCCTTCCACCAGGCGCGACTCCTGGAAAGAATAGTTGATGCGACCGAGCCCGTACCACTTTGGTTTCAGGGGCCATTGCCAGGAGACATCCAGCTGATCCAGGCCAGCGGCATAGCGGTCGTTGATGTAACGATAATCGACGTTGAACACGCGGCCCGGCCCCGCACGGTAGTTGCCGCCCAGATTGGCCTTGACGGTCTCGCCGTCGTCGGTGTTGAACTGCAGGCCGCTCGTCAGACGCCAGCGGTCGGTCACCTGGCCCGAGACCTGCAGCAGCAGATCGGTGGAGTCTCCGCCGCGTTTCGACTGGCCTGGCAGGTAGACACGCTGGTCGCTGAAGTAGAAACGCTGACCGACGGTGGCCTGCAGGCGCTCGATGCCGGTATCCGATTCCAGCAGGCGGGTGGTCAGCGCCAGGGTCAACTGGCGGGCGTCGTTCACCCGGTCCACCCCGCTGTACTGGTTTTCCGAAAACAACTGGTCCAGGCTGAGGTCGCGCAAGGCCGTGTCGAACACCGGCAGGCCGGACTGATCCTTGTAGGGGATGTGTACGTAATAGGCGCGCGGCTCCAGGGTCTGCAGGAAATCACGGCCGAAATATTGCGCCGTCCGCTCCAGGAAAAGACCGCTGTCCAGGCTCAGGATGGGCAAATTGCGGGTCTGCTGCAAAGGGCCGAGCAGCAGGGTCGGGTTGCCCGGATCGGGGTTGCGGTCCAGATCGTAGCGGCTGTAGCGCCAACCCAGTTTCGGCGTGACGAAGGCGTAGTCGTTTTGCAGCGCCAGGCTGAGGCTGGGGTAGAGGTCGATGCGGTTGCCCACCGCCTTGTCGGAACTCTTGTGCTCGAAATGCACCATTTCGCCGGCGGCGTCGAAGCGCAGGGGTAACGCGGCCATGAGCGGGCGGCTGCCGCTGAAGAGGATCTGCGGGGTGCGTTCATAGGGCGGGGTGATCGGGGCGAGCGGGTCCTGCAGGGTTTGAAAGCGCTGCAACCTGCCCGAGGCCCGCCACCAACCGCCATCGTATGACAGCACCCCTTCCTGCGGCAGGTTGACGCGGGAGGTGTCGCGCACATGGCTGGACAGGTCGGTGAAGTAGCTGCCGTCGGAAACCCGCTCGTAATGCAGACTTCCCGACCAGCGGCCGGTGAGACGCTGGCTGTGACGCAGCGCGCCGCGATAGCGGTCCCGGTCGGCCACGCGGTCATCGGGCAGGGCCTCCAGCAGGACGTCGCCGCCGAAATCACGGCCCAGGTAGCGGTATTCCGCTCCCACCTGCAGGCCGCGCCGGCTCATCAGCCGCGGGTAGAAGGTTGCATCCCGGTTGGGGGCGATGTTCCAGTACCAGGGGGCGGTGAATTCGAAGCCGCGCTGATCGGAGACACCGAAACCCGGAGTGAGGAAGCCGGACTTGCGGCTGTCGTCGAGGGAGAAATCCAGCCAGGGTGCATAAAGGATGGGGGTGTCGAGGTAGCGGACCTGGACGTTGCGGGCACTGCCCAGGCTGCGGGTGTAATCCAGCTCCAGCTCGCCGGTCCTGAACACCCAGTCCTCCTGATCCGCCGGACAGGTGGTGTAGGTCGCCCCTTCCAGCTGGTATTTCCCGCGGCCCCGGAAATTGATCGCCTCGGCCTGGCCGCGGGCCATGCGGCCGGCATCATCGTGCAGGACGTAGCGCACATCGGACATGTGGCCGAGACGCTCGGCCAGTTTCAGTGTCAGATGGGTGCCCTCAACCCGGTCGGGCCCGCGCGTGAAGACCACGCCGTCGCGTGCCTCGATCTCATCCGAGCGGCGGTCGTAGCGCAGCCATTCGGTCTGAACCCTGTCGTCGGCGCGGATGATGTCCACCCGGCCCTCGGCGATCACATCCCCTTCGAGCCAACCCTGCAGCCGGTCCGCCTCCAGGATGTAGGTTGGCCGAAGTGGGGCGGTGTCCCCCGCCGGCGGTCGTTGCGTCGCTCCCGCGGGGACCTGGCCGGTATCCACTGCCTGCGCCGGACACTCATGGAGGACGGCCGCCACGAGCAGGGGCGCGAGCAGTACGCGGCGGCGGGACATGTCGGGAGCGGGTGTAGAATGCGGCTTTGTCGATTCCGCGAAATTATAGCTTTGGAACGCCTCATACGCTTGCAGGCCTGGGTCGAACATGTCCTGCCCGAGCCTCTGCGCGCACTGGCGCCTGCCTCGGCGGACGCCAGCTTCCGCCGCTATTTCCGCGCCACCACCGATGGCGGCAGCTACATCGTCATGGATGCGCCGCCCGACCATGAGGACTGCCGACCCTACATCCACGTCGCCCGGCTGTTCCGCGCGGCTGGGGCCAACACCCCGGAGATCATCGCCCGGAATCTGGAGGAGGGGTTCCTGCTGTTGACCGATTTCGGCAACACCACCTACCTCCATGCCCTGAATGCGGACAACGCCGACCGGCTCTACCGCGATGCCAACGCGGCTCTGGTTTGCATCCAGGCCGCCAGCCGGCCAGGCGAGTTGCCGGAGTACGATCGTGAACTGCTGCTGCGCGAGCTGCGGCTCTTCCCCGACTGGTATCTGCACCGTCATCTCCAGTGCGAACTCACGCCTGGGCAGCGAGCGGCGCTGCAGGACGGCTTCGACGCGATCCTGGCCAACAATCTGGCGCAACCGCGTGTCTACGTGCACCGGGACTGGCACTCACGCAACCTGATGGTCACCGAGCCCAATCCCGGTGTGCTCGATTTCCAGGATGCGGTCTACGGGCCGATCACCTACGATCTGGTGTCCCTGTACAAGGACGCTTACATCTACTGGGAAGAGGAGCGGGTGCTCGACTGGGTGATCCGTTACTGGGAGTCGGCACGCAAGGCCGGCCTGCCCGTGCATGCCGACTTCGCGGCCTTTTTCCGGGACTTCGAGTGGATGGGCGTGCAGCGGCACATCAAGGTGCTGGGCATTTTCGCCCGTCTCTACCACCGCGACGGCAAGGACGGTTACCTCAAGGACATGCCGCTGGTCATGCACTACCTGCGGCGCGCCTGTGAGCGCTATGGCGAGCTGCATCCCCTCCTGCGTCTGCTGGACGGCATCGAAGGCCACCAGCCACAGGCCGGGTACACCTTCTGACCGATGTCTGCCCCTACTCACCCCTCAACCCTCACCCCGCATCGATACCGGGCCATGATCCTTGCCGCCGGTCTGGGCGAGCGCATGCGCCCGCTGACGAATCACACCCCCAAACCGCTGCTCGAAGCAGGGGGCAAGCCCCTCATCGTCTGGCAGATCGAGCGGCTGCGGGCCGCGGGCTTCACCGATCTGGTGATCAATCATGCCCACCTGGGCGCACAGATCGAGAACTTTCTCGGCGATGGCGCGGCCTATGGGGTGGCGATCCGTTATTCCCGCGAGGGACGGCCCCTGGAGACGGCGGGCGGCATCGCCCATGCCCTGCATCTGTTGGGAGACGCCCCTTTCATGGTCACGAACGCGGACATCCACACCGATTTCGACTACACGCGCCTGCATGGCATCCTGGCGGCCATGGCCGACGACCCGGAGCGGCTGGCGCATCTGGTGCTGGTGGACAACCCGCCACACCATCCCGAGGGCGATTTCGCCCTGGCCGAAGGCCGGGTGGTCGACCCTTCGCCCCTCACCCCTCGCCCCTCGTCCCTCACCTTCTCGGGCATCGCCTGTTATCGGCCCGAACTGTTCGCCGGCATCCCGGCCGGGGAGAAGGCCAAACTGGCCCCGCTGCTGAGAGCGGCCATGGTTCGGGGACGGGTGACGGGCGAACATCACCGCGGACCATGGGTGGACGTCGGTACGCCCGAACGTCTGCAGACGCTGGATGCTGCTCTGCGGAGGGACCATGCCCTTGCCTGACCCCAGCCCCCATATCGAGCGTCGCCGGCGGGTGCTGGCGCAGATGGGCGAGGGGGTCATGATCATCGCCCAAGCGCCCGAGGCACTGCGCAACCGGGACACTCATTACCCCTATCGCCACGACAGCTATTTCCACTGGCTGACCGGTTTTCCGGAGCCGGAGGCCGTGTTGGTGCTGGTGGCCGGCCGCCGGCCGCGGCAGATCCTGTTCTGTCGCGAGAAACACCCGGAACGCGAAACCTGGGATGGCTACCGCTACGGTCCCAAGGTGGCGGCAGAGCTCTTCGGTTTCGACGCCGCCTATCCCGTCGACCAGCTCGACAGGCGGATCGGTCGATACGTCGCCGACCAGCCGTCCCTGCACTACATCATCGGTCGCGACCCGGCCTGGGACACACGTGTGGTCTCCTGGGTCAATGGCGTGCGGGCGCGGGCGCGGGCCGGGGTGAGGGCGCCCGAGCGGCTCATCGATGCCCGCGGGATGTTGGACGAACTGCGTCTGATCAAGGACGCGCATGAGATTGCCCTCATGCGGCGAGCCGCCGACATCTCCGCCGCCGCCCATCGCCGCGCCATGCGCGCTGCGGCGCCGGGCGGGCACGAATACGAGGTCGAGGCCGAGCTGCTCTACGAATTCCGCCGACAGGGCGCGGCCGCGCCTGCCTACGCCCCGATCGTCGCCGGTGGTGCCAATGCCTGCGTCCTGCATTACGTCAGCAATGACCAGCCCCTGCGCGACGGCGACCTCCTGCTGATCGACGCCGGTGCCGAGTATGGCGGCTATGCCGCCGACATCACCCGTACCTTCCCGGTCAACGGCCGTTACAGCGGGCCGCAGCGCACCGTCTACGAGATCGTGCTGGCCGCCCAGGACGCCGCCATCGCTCAGGTGCGTCCAGGCAATGCCTGGAACGCGCCGCACGAGGCGGCGCTGCGGGTGCTCACCCAGGGCCTCAAGGACATCAAGGTGCTGCGCGGCGAAGTGGACGGCCTGCTGGAGGCAGAGGCCTACAAACCCTATTACATGCACCGCACCGGCCACTGGTTGGGCATGGACGTGCACGACGCCGGCGAGTACAAGATGGGCGGGGAATGGCGCCCCTTCCAGCCCGGCATGACCTGCACGGTCGAACCGGGGCTCTACCTGCGCGCCGATGACCAAAGAGTCCCCAAGGCCTATCGGGGCCTCGGCATCCGCATCGAGGACGACGTCCTGGTGACGGAGGCCGGCTGCGAGGCCCTCACCGGGGGCGTGCCCAAGACCGTTGCAGATATCGAGGCCTGGATGCGGGGTGAGGATGACAATCACCACAGCCGATCTCCGGCCCGCGGCCGCCGACAGGGAAAGTCCTCGTAGAGAAAACCGATGCACGCAATACCCGAGCACGTGGATGTGGCCATAGTCGGGGCGGTGCGAGCAGGGAGCAGTGCCTGCCGCCGTTGGGCGGCAGGTGCGACCGGCCGCGAGTCGCCGCCGGCCGCCGACAGGGAAGGTCCTCGTGGAGAAAACCGATGCACGCAATACCCGAGCACGTGGATGTGGCCATAGTCGGCGGCGGCCCGGTCGGGGCCGCCCTGGCCCTGGCCTTGCGTGACAGCGGCCTTGCGGTTGTCCTGCTGGAGGCGCGGCGCGAGTTCGCCAGCCGCGACCCGCGTGCCATCGCCCTGTCGCACGGATCGCGTCTGATCCTGGAGCGGTTGCAAGCCTGGGCCACGCTCGCGAGCCGGGTCACGGCCATCGAGACCATCCATGTCTCGCAGCAGGGCGGATTCGGCCGGGCGCAGCTCAGCGCGCAGGAGGCCGGGGTGCCGGCCCTGGGCTACACGGTCGAATACGGCGACCTCTACGCCGGACTGGCGGCGGGGCTGCCCGAGAGCGGCGCGGTGCTGGTCACCGGCGCACGGGTGACGGTGGTGAGGCCCGCCGCGGGCTGCGGCCTGGTGCAATACGAAAGCGCTGGCCGGATGCACGTCCTGAGCGCCCGTCTCATCGTTCTGGCCGACGGCGGTCGCAGCCTGCCGGGGGCGCATATGGTCAAAGACTATGGCGCCAGCGCGCTGGTCTGTACGGTGCGCACCTCGCGTCCGCATGCCCAGGTCGCTTACGAGCGGTTCACGCCGGAGGGCCCCATTGCGCTCCTGCCCCTGCACGACGATTACGCCTTGGTGTGGACGACCCCCGCAGATCGGGTGGAGGAACGACTGGCCTTGGACGGGACCGCCTTCCTGGCGCGGTTGCAGGCCGCCTTCGGGGAGCGGCAGGGGCGCTTCCTGGCCGTGGGCGAGCGGGCCGCCTTCCCCCTGCGTCTAGTGACGGCGGCACCGGACCATCAGGCGGGGTTGGTGCGCATCGGCAATGCCGCACAGACCCTGCACCCCGTGGCCGGCCAGGGTTTCAATCTGGGCCTGAGGGATGTCTGGAAGCTGGCGGGTTGCGTGATGGACGGCCCGCGCGAGGCACTGGGCGGCAGTGATTTCCTGAGCCGCTATCGTGCACAGCGCCGCGGTGATGTCGGTGGCGGCATCGCTATGACCGACCTGCTGGTGGAGGTCTTTTCCAACGATTTACCCCTCCTGAGTCGGGGGCGCGGCATCGCCCTCGGCCTCATGGACGGCGTACCGGCGCTCAAGCGCCTGTTCGCCCGCAAGATGATGTTCGGGGCCCAGGCATGGTGAGGCACGACGCATGAGCGGTGGCAGCAGGCTGGACTACGACATCGTGGTGGTCGGTGGCGGGCTGACCGGCACCGCCCTGGCCCTGGCCCTGTCGCGCACGGCGCATCGCGTTGCCGTGCTGGAGCCGCAGCCACCCAAGCCGCCGACGGAGGACTGGGACAGCCGCATCTATGCCTTCAGCCCCGGCAACGTCGCCTGGCTCAGGGCGATCGAGGGCTGGCAGGCGCCGCTGCGGGCGGAGCCGGTACGCGAGATGCGTATCCGCGGCGACGCGGGGGGGCGCCTGACCATGGACGCCCTCGATGCGGGCCTGCCCGAGTTGGCCTGGATCGCCGAGAACGGAAGGCTGCAGTACGCCTTCTGGCAGGCGGCACGCGAACGGGGCCGGGTCACCCTGATCGAGGCAGCGGCCGAGGCCGTGGCCTGGGGCGAGCAGACCCACACCCTGCTGCTCACCGACGGGCGGCGGATCTCCGCCCGCCTGCTGGCGGGGGCGGACGGGGCGCAGTCCTGGCTGCGCCGGCAGGCCGGCATCGCTGTGGACGAGGAGGACTACGACCAGGCCGGCGTGGTGGCCAACTTCGAAACCGAACGGCCGCATCGCGGCATCGCCTACCAGTGGTTCCGCAAGGACGGTGTGCTGGCCTGGCTCCCGCTGCCGGGACGACGCATCTCCATCGTCTGGTCCAGTCGCAACGCCGACGTACCCGAACGCCTGGCCATGCCGGCCGAAGACTTCGCCCGCCGCGTGGCGGACGCGGGCGGTCACGCCTTGGGCGCATTGCGCTTGATCACGCCGCAGGCCGCTTTCCCGCTCAAGCGCCGCCGTGCACGGGCGTGGGTGCGGCCGGGGCTGGTCCTGGTGGGGGATGCCGCCCACAGCGTGCATCCCCTGGCCGGTCAGGGGGTCAACCTGGGCTTCCGCGACGGCCGCCTGCTCGCCGGTATGCTCGCCAGCGGCGGGAACCCCGGCGAGATCGGCCGCCTTCAAGCCTATGCGCTACGCCGGGTCGAGGACGTCGCCTCCATGCAGTTCGCCACCGGAGGCCTGAAGAAACTGTTCAACAACGAGCTACCCGGTCTGGACTGGTTGCGCAATACCGGGCTGACCCTCACCGACCGTCAGCAATGGCTGAAACAGGCGCTCATGCGTCACGCCATCGAATAGCGGCGTGCGACGCAACCCTGCGCCTTGGCCGGTACCCCACACCCCAACACTCACGAAAGGAATCTCCATGAAATCTCTGACTGCCCTGTTCATCGCCGCGCTGGGCATGGCCCTGGCGCACGCCGGGGAAAAGGAGGTGCGTCAGGCGGTACAGGCCCTGGCGCCCGAGGCGAAGGTGATCGGCGTCAACAGGACGCCGCTGCCCGAGCTCTACGAGGTCGTCGTGGACGGGCCGCGCGGCATGGCGGTGGTCTATGCCAGCGGCAAGGGCGATTTCGTCCTGGTGGGCGAGCTGCTGGACGTGAAGAACCGCAGGAATCTGACCGGCGAGCGCATGGAGCGGCTCAACGCGGTGGACTTCGACAGCCTGCCCCTCAACCAGGCCATCAAGATGGTGCAGGGCAACGGCAAACGCCGTCTGGCCGTGTTTTCCGATCCGGACTGTCCGTACTGCCGCAAGCTGGAACCCGAACTGGCCAAGCTCAACGACGTGACCATCTACATCTTCCCCTACCCCCTGCCCATGCACCCCGACGCCGGTCGCAAGAGCAAGCTGGTGTGGTGCAGCAAGGACAGGCTGCAGGCCTGGCAGGACATGATGCTGCGCAATCGCCTGCCGGAGGGGGGGCGAAGCGACTGCGATCACCCCGTGGACAAGAACCTGGCCCTGGGACAGCGGCTGCGCATCGATGGTACGCCCGCCCTGATCTTCGGCGACGGCCGGCGCGTGCCGGGCTATGCGGAGGCGGAGCGCATCGAGCAGATGCTCACGAGCGTACAGGGCGCGCGGCGCAGATAGCCGCGGCCTTCAGGGGCTGACCGGCAGCCGATCCAGGCCGTTGATACGTGTGCCGGGCGACAGGCCGCGGCGGCCAAACCAGCCGCGCGTCATCTCCAGCGCATAGCGGGCGGGACGCGCGGCGCAGTGGATGTCGAGGCTCAGGGGGCGCATATCGGCGATGTTGATGATCTCGCCGCGACCGTCGAGGAAGGCGACGGAGAGGGGGATGGGGGTGTTCTTCATCCACATGCAGATCCGCTCCGGCTCGGCATAGACGAACAGCATGCCGTGGTCGTCGGGCAGGGTATCCCGGTGCATGAGGCCCCGCTCCCGTGCCGAGGGGGTGACGGCGAGCTCGGCGGTGATGCGGTGGCCGCCGGCCTCGAGCCGGATGGTAGCGGTCCCCCCTGCGCTCGCCGCCAGGGCGGTCGCGATCAGCAGGACGGCGAGCGGCTGTCGCCAGGTCAAGGTCATGTCACAGGTTCGCGTGCTACTTGCAGCGCCCTTGTTCGTCCAGCCGCATCCACTGCCTGAGCCACTGGTCGGCGCGCTGGCGCGCATGACGGGCGGCGATCTTCTCCTCCGGCCCCTGGTCGGCTCGGAAATCGAAGGCACGCCGGGCGAAGGGATAGACCTGGTACTCCACCGGCACGCCGCGCTCCCACAGGGCATAGAAGGCACGGCCGCCGACCATGCGCCGCAATTCGAAATCCTGCTCACCGATCAGGAACAGCATGGGCGTTGTGAGCCACATGATCTCAGGCGCCAGGCGGAAGAGCTGGTCCGGCTCCGGCGCGTTCGGGTTCTGCATGTGACCGTAATAGCTGACGATGGCGGCGATGTCCGGCCCGCGCTTCGCCGCCAGACGGATGGCGTAATAGGGGCCTCGGGAGATGCCGACGATGCCGACGGGGATCTTGCACGCCTCCGGCAGGGCGCGCAGATAGTCCATGGCCGCCTCGACATCCTGCTCCGTCTCGGGGTTGTGCTCGGCCGGCCAGCGTTCGATCATGCGTCCGCTCTGCCAGTCGGGCATCACGACCAGGTAGCCCTGCCCGGCGAGTTCGCGGATGTGGCGCTGCTCGGCCTCGTCGATGCCGCGCTTGGCATGGATGAACAGCACCGGCGGGAAGGGGCCGGGACCTTCGGGTTGGGCAATGTAGATCGGGACGTCGGCCGTGGGCGTGCGCAATTCGATCTGGCGCACCTCGACGGCGGCTGCACCGGCGGAGATGAACAGGGTCGCGAGCGCGCTGGCCAGCGCGGCAAGGGTGGAGGGGATGCAGGTCGATTTCATGGGCGCTCCACGGCGTGACGGATATGCGTGAGCATAGGTTACAGTCTCCCATTTGAACACGCACAGTCGTACCTGCTCATGGATACTGCGGGTCTGCTCGCAAAGTTGAAGGACCAGCCCGGGGGGCGAATGCTCAAGGCCTTCGTCTTTTCCCTGGCCTTGCACCTTGCGCTCATCATGCTGATCCAGCCTGCCCGTCAGGCGGAGACCACCGGGGGGGTCCTGCAGGCGCGGATCGTTGCCGCGCCGACCGGGCCAGCGCCCTCACCGGCCGGGGCGACCAGGGCCGAGGCCGGGCAGCCCACACCCCCTCCGGCCGAGGCACCGATCCCGGCCGAGACGGTGTTCGCGCCAGCACCCATGCAAGCGCAGGCCGCGCCGCCGCAACAGGAGACTGGCCCCGCCACGGGAGGGGTGGCGCAAACCGATGCGGATGACCGGGTCAGGTCGGACGGGCGGGATGCAACACCAGCGGGTCCTTCGACCGGACTGCCCGAAATCCCGGTCTTGCTGGATACGCAGTGGTATACGGCGCGACAGGTGGATCGGCGTCCGGAGATCATGTCACCCGCGCTGCCCGTCTATCCCGAGGAAGCGCGCAGGCGGGGCATCGAGGGCAGCGTCGTGATCGAGGTGCACATCGACGAGTTCGGCGAGGTGAGCAGGATCTCCGTCCTGGAGGCCAACCCGCCGGGGGTGTTCGATGCCGCCGTTATCGACGTCTACGGCAAGGCCCGGTACAGCCCGGCCGTGCTGAACGGGCGGCCGGTGCGTTACATCGGCAGGTACCGGGTGTTGTTCGAGCTGGATTGACCACTGCCGCACCGATAGGACCACACCCGGCAGTATGGTCGGGTGCGGCCCTCCGGGCTGCATCGGCGGCCCGGCGTCATTGCGCGAACAACTCCTGCCAGGAGACGCGACCGAATCCGGCGCCGCCGCCTTTTTCCTTCACCGATGCGATCTCGCCGGTGGTGCCGGAGGCGAGCTTGTATTCCTTCTCGCCTGCGGAGATGACGGTGGGCGTTTTGATGATGCCAACCTTCGAGGCCAGGCCGGAGACCGGGATGGTCTGGCTCACGCCGCCGATGGTGACGGTGACGTAATCCGAGCCGTTGAAGAGGTCGTCGTCATTGAAATCGAAGGCGCTGTAGTCCAGACGTCCGCCCGTGCTGGCCTGAAGTTCCATCAGCCAGCTCGTCCCGCCGTAGGAGCAGGCGGCGGTGGATGGAATCAGGGTTGTGAAGATCACCCGCCCGTGCCTGAGCAGCGGTGCGCTCACCACCCGTTCCCCCTTGGCCGTACCCGAGGGTGGCAGCAAATCCAAATACCAGCCGCGCCGGGTGCTGTAGTTGACGCTGTTGGTCGAAGTCACACGGACCTCGTGCGTGCCCGGCCCCGGCCCTTCGTACAGGATGCTCTGGGCCTGCAGGGCGGTGTCGCGGTTGCAGCTGCCGCCGCTGCAGCTGTAGGTGATCTCGTTGTTGTTGGTGAAGTCGTCCCACAGCGCATAGAAGCTCTGCACCTGGGTATTGCTGTTGTCGCCCACGGCGAAGAAGCGACCGGTGCCGAAGTAAAGCATCACCCCAGCCTTACCCGGTGGTGCCGGACCGATCTCGATCGGTGCCGTGATGGGCTGGACCTGATTGGTGGCGCTGCGGGCGGTGAAGAAGGGTATGTAGGTACTGCCGGACTTGTTGGCGATCTTCCACAGGTTGCTCTCGCTGCTGGAGAGGTCGAATTTCCAGACATTGCCCTGCAGGTCGCCGGCATAGACGTAGTCGACGATGCGGTCGCCGTTGCTGTCGTAGAGCGTCGGACTGGACAGGCCGTTACCGGTGGTCGTGTTGGTTTCGATGACCTTATAGTCCGTGTCCAAGTCCCAGCCATCAGCGGCATTGGCATCCAGATAGACGATGAACAGCTTGGCGGTGCCGCCCGCGCTGGCGTAACCATTGCCGAAGATGGCGGCCCAGCGGCCGTTGTTCAGCC
>CALHRD010000030.1 GCA_938038385.1 uncultured Burkholderiales bacterium | reverse complement strand
GGCGGCTCCTGGCCATGTGCCTCGGACCGGGGCACACCCGCCGCCTTCGGTTTGGTATCCAGGTTGACGTCGGTGGGAATCAAGATGCCGCTCCAGCAAAGGCCATGGTCCAATGTGATACGCTGGCTGGCGGCGGCTGGCGGGCGTATGAAATATTGCGAATGATAACTGTTCTTGTTTTTGAATGCAAGGGGTTCTTACTGGCTGTGCCTGTAGGTTCCCCATCAGTGCCCGCAGGCCGCAGGCCCGCAGGTCAGGCCAAATCCCCCTTGTCGGCTGTGCGGACACTGAAGCGGCGACGCGGATTCGGCATGCCCAACGTCGCATTTCCGGGCGGAGGCGACCTAGGTTTCAGGCGGCTCCTCGGCCGCCTGCCCGGCCGTCCATTCGTAGACCTCCAGGCGGGTGGCCTCGCACCTGCCGCAGCCGCCGCCGAAAGAAAACAGGCTGAATCCGTGTTCCCCCAAGTTCACACTTTCCCCTCCAGCGGGAGTGCTTCTATTTTGAGCAAATCAGTCCATCACATGACCTCATGAGCACTGAATCGGGACACGCACATTCGTTCCTGAATCCGTGCCGAGGCTGCCGGTTGCCTTGTAGGTCGGGCTTCAGCCCGACACCCAAGCCGTCGGACTGAAGTCCGACTTACACTGGGTTGGTCGAGATCGACACGGATTCAGGTCGTTGTCATCGGGCCAAAGCGGGTTGGTCGACAGTCCGGTCAGTGCATTTTGCCGCCCCAGGCAGGAGCACCCTACCGGCACCCCGGCATCCACCACGAACTTCGCCGCCGGGTACATGTTCTCCTGCAACACCGTCCTGATACGCCGGCGCTTGGCCGGATGGTGAATCGGCGCGATTTCGCCGGTCAGACCCAATTGCCCAAGCAGACGCAGACAGTTGGGCACCTCGAAAAACCTGCTGCGCGAGCCGATTGCAGCAAAGGGCGGTGTTGGCTCCGGCCGGCGCTGCGCGCCTTGACCTCGGCTGCGCCGAAACTGCGTTTTCGCCTCCTCGCCTACCCAATTGATATGTCTCGCGGCTGGCGTACCAATCGCCTTGCACTCGGGACGCTCGCGACGGTTTTTTCGTGGCGCCCCTTGGGCGCTCATCGTCGCCCCGCCTCGCGCTGTTGTATCGCTCTGAGCTCGCGCAGGCGCGCCTCGGCGATGGACAGCTTGTGAAAGTCACCGCTGCCGCTGCGCACCGCCAGCTGCAATTGCTCGATGGCTGCCCCGACCGCACCCTGGCGGACGTGTGCCTCGGCCTGCGCCAGATGCGCGTCCAGCCTCTGGCCCAGATCGCTATGCGCACGCGCCTTGAGGGCATACAGCACCGGCTCCTCAGGCCAGGTCAGGAGTTGTTCATCGACGAAGCGCAGTGCCTCGACGGGCCGGTTTGCATCGAGTAGGGTCCGGGTATAGGTGTAAACGAGGGGGCGATGCGCGGAATAGCGCCCGAGGGCCGTCTTGCCGCGGACGAGCGCACGGTCGACTTGCCCCAGGGCCTGCTCCACTTCCATAGCCAGAGCGGCCACCATGGGCGAACGCGCATCCAGGGCATCCAGACGCTGGACTGCCTGGCCGGCCCGCCCCGGCTGACCGGCACGCAAGGCTGCAAGTGCCAGCCCGTACCAGGTGGCGACGTCGTCCGCTTCATCTATCGCCCTGGCCTCGAAACTCCGCAGCGCGCGTGCCGCGTCGCCCTCCTCGGCCCACACCCGTGCCCTCACCAGGCGGAATTCCAGGCTGTCCTGGTGTTGACGATAGGGCATGTCGGCGACGCGGTTCTGCATGTCCGCGATGCGCTGATACGTCAGCGGATGGGTGCGCAGATAGGCCGGCGCGCCGGTCTCCATCAGGCGACCCTGGGCCTGCAGGCGTTCGAAGAAACTGGGCATGCCTGCGGCGGAGTAACCGGCCTGCACCAGGGTCTGCAGTCCGACCCGATCGGCCTCCCGTTCGTGGTCACGGCTGAAATCGAGCTGACTCTGCACGTTCATCGCCCCCGCCATGGTCACGGCGGCCTGGGAGACCTGACTGTTGGAACGTGCTGCGAGGATGGCGATGGCCAACGCGGCCAGCGAGGCCAGGCCCGAAACCTTTTGGGCATCGACCATGCGTGCGATGTGATTCTGGGTCACATGGGCGATCTCGTGCGCCAGGACCGCGGCCAGTTCCGACTCGTTGCGCGCTGCCGAGATCAGGCCGGTATGCACACCGATATAACCGCCCGGGAGGGCGAAGGCATTGATCGTGGGATCACGCACCACGAAGAATTCGAAGTGACGATAGGGGCTCGGGCTGCTGGCGGCCAACCGGTCGCCGACGGCATTGAGATAATCGGTGATCTCGGCATCGTCCAGATAGTCCCGGCTGGCCCTGATCTGTTGCATGATCTCCCGCCCCAGCCGGGCCTCCTGGGCCTCGCTGAAAGAGGCGCGCGCCGACTCCCCGAGGTCCGGTAGTTCGCTGGCCCGCATGGGAAAGGCGACGAGCAAGGCGAGCGCAATGGCGTGGCGTAAACGCATGGGGATATGATAGCCCCCTACTCACACGGTTCCTTGCACGATGTCAGAGCTGACCCATTTCGACGATCAGGGCCGCGCAATCATGGTGGACGTGGGCGCGAAGGCCGAAACCCGGCGCGTCGCGGTCGCCGCGGGCGTGATCCGCATGCAGGCGCAGACCCTGGAGCGCATCCGCGCCGGCGACACGAAAAAAGGCGATGTCCTCGGCGTTGCCCGACTCGCCGGCATCATGGGCTCGAAGCGCACCGCAGACCTCATCCCCCTGTGCCATCCCCTCGCCCTGACGCGGGTCGGTGTGGAGTTCGACATCGACCTGCCGGGTCATGGCATCGTTTGTACCGCCACCGCCGAGACGGTGGGCCGCACAGGGGTGGAAATGGAGGCCCTGACGGCAGTCAGCGTCGCGCTGTTGACCATCTACGACATGTGCAAGGCGGTGGATCGGGGCATGGTGATCGAAAACATCCGCTTGCTCGAAAAGCTCGGTGGCAAATCCGGACACTGGAAATCGGCCTGAATGGAACTGTCAGGACTCGTCCTGGACGAAAGGCCATGAACTCCGCGACCCTCACAGAGCCGATCCACGAACTCACCCCGGCCGATCTGCGCAGACTCCAGACCGAAGCGGCGCGCGCGGCGCGACTCGACCCCTTTTTCAGGGATACCCTGCGTAGCGGCGGACAAGGACCGGAACTGGCGCTGATCCCCGCCGGCCGCTTCCTCATGGGCAGTAGCAGGGACACTGTTCGTTTCGGCGAACTCGAACGGTGCGAGGCAGTCATCTCCCGACCCTATGCCATCGGCCGCTACACCGTCACCGCCGAGGAATTCGCGCTGTATACCCGCGCAGCCGGTCTGGTCTGGCCCGACCACCTGATCCGGTCCGAAGGGCGGCAACCGGTGATCAACATCAGCAGTCTGGATGCCCAGGGTTATCTCGACTGGCTGAGCGACGAGACCGGCCAGCGCTATCGCCTGCCTGACGAACGGGAATGGGAGTATGCCGCCCGCGCCGGCAGCCCGACCGACTACTGCTTCGGCGATCGCCTTGGCTGCGGGGAGGCCAATACCGCCTCGCTCATGGGCGCGCGCCGCTCAGGCTGGCGCGGCTGGCTCCCCTTCTGCGTCCCACTGCACCGGGTTTGCGAAGTGGGCACCTATCCTGCCAATGTCTGGGGGCTTTACGAGGTGCACGGCAACGTCTGGGAGCTCACCGCCGATGCCTGGCAGGGCCCGCTGGACCCGGAGAACAGCGCCGCGGGCGATCCCGGCCGGTGGATCGTCACCAAGGGCGGCTCCTGGTTCGAAGGCGTGCGCGATGCCCGTTTCGCCGCCCGCCGTCCGCGCATGGTGGACGAGATCGATACCAATCTCGGCTTGCGCGTGCTGCGCGAACTGTAATCAGGGGCTGACGTCTAAGACGCGGGCCTGACCCGGATCAGTCACCCGAATCGGTGGTCCTCACGCGGCATGGTCCGCAGGCTGGGCGTAGGCGTGAATGTCGCGCGAGCGACCGTGAAGCGCCCCTCCCCATCCCTCTCCCCCAACCCCTCCCCCCAAGGGGGAGTGAGGCTCGATCCGCCTTTCTCTCCGGGGGAGAGATGCCGGGAAAGCGCCGGGAAAACGTCGGGCTGAAGCCCGACCTACGAGTCCGACCTGTCGGCGGCAGGCACCGAGGATATCGACGCCTGCACCGCCGTCGTCGTCCGTCGCCTGTCTCCCGACCTCTGCCCTACGACTCAGACGCAGCCGGTGGGCTTGGGCGTACCCGCATAACGGCCGGCCTGTTTGGCCGGTCCGTAGGGGAACAGGTCGAACAGAAATTTCTTGTCACCCCACTCTGGGCCGAATTCTTCCTTCAGGGCCTTCTGCAAAATGCGCAGGTTGGGCGCCGTGCCGTATTCGTTGAAGTAGTCGCGCATGTAGTTGATGATCTTCCAGTGGTTCTCGCCCAAGGGGAGCTTGTCCTGCCCCGCCAGGTATTCGGCCACTTCCGGCGACCAATCCTCCAGATTGACCAGATAGCCCTCAGCATCGGTCTCGACCGTCCTGCCATTGATTTCCAGTTCCATGGTTTCCCTTCCTCTCATGTAGATGCAGATGTACCGCGTTCGGTGGGCGCATGATGTAATACCTGAGTTTAATTGTCAACTATTGTTTACGGTTTACCCGAATCCGTATCGATCTCGACCTGCAAGGCGACCGGCGACATCGACACGGATTCGGGTGTTTAACAATCCGGACTTTCGGGTCCGGTTGCACTGGTCCGCACTCACCCGGTATCATGCCCGATGACATGGTGCCCGGGATTTACGGATCTCGGGGTAAACGGGAAACAGGTGCAAGGCCTGTGCTGCCCCCGCAACGGTAAGCGCCTCACGGCGGTCCCTCCAGCCACTGGATGCACGCATCCGGGAAGGCGGACTGAGCCTCATGCGCGAGCCCGGATACCGGCCTGTCATGACCTCTTACTGGAAGCCGCGGGGCGTGGCGGTCCGGCCTCCGGGCTGTCCTTTCCCCCGCTTCCACAACCCGTTCGGACGCAAGCGGAGGGCTTGCGAGAAAGGATAGTCTTATGCGTTGCCTGCCGAAGGCCGCCCTGAGTTGCGGCCTGTCCATCTGTTTCTGCGCGTCTTCCGCCACGGCTGCGACGGACGCTGCCGACCTCGACGAGATCGTGGTGACCGCCAGCCGGCTGCGGCAACCGCTCACCCATAGCATCCGGCACAGCACCGTCATCGACGAAAAGGCGATCCGCGCCAGCCTCGCTGCCGATCTGCCCGGCCTGCTGCGGCAACAGGCCGGCATCGAGATCACGCAGACGGGGGGTATCGGCACCCAGTCGAGCCTGTTTCTGCGCGGGGCCAACTCCAACCAGACCCTGGTGCTGCTCGACGGCCTACGCATCGACTCGGCCACCACCGGCGCCACCGCCCTGGACCAGCTCATGCTGGCGGACATCGAGCGCATCGAGATCGTGCGCGGCAACGTCAGCGCCTTGTATGGTGCCTCGGCCATAGGCGGGGTGATCCAGATCTTCACCAAGAAGGGCGCCGGCAAGCCGGGCGGCGAGGTGGCCACGGGGCTGGGCAGCTACGGCACACGCACCGCGCGCGCCGCCTACGGCGGGGCCTGGGGCGATACCCGGCTGCATCTGGGGCTGGCCTGGCGTGACAGCGATGGTTTCTCTGCCGCCCGCGCCGAGTACATCCCAACGCCTTTTGTCTTCGCCCCAAGCGATACCGACCGTGACGGCTACCGCAACACCACCCTCACCCTGAACGTTGCGCACGACCTCGCGGCAGGCCACACCCTGTCCGCGCTCGGCCGTTTCAGTCGTGGCCGGGTCGAATACGACGGTGCATTCAGCAACCGCTCCGAACAGGACCTCGACGCCTGGCAGCTCTTGAGCGAAAACCGCCTGAGCAACACCTGGTCAAGCCGGCTGATGCTGGCAGCGAGCCGCGATGCGCTCGACAGCTTCCTAGATGCCAACCCTGCCGGCCGGGTGCACACGCACAACCGGCAACTGGACTGGCTCAACACGCTCGACCTGTCGTCCGGACAACACCTCACCCTGGGCCTGGGCTGGCTTGCCCAGCGCGTGACGAGCGACAACACCTACACGCGCACCCGCCGCGAGGTGAAACACGCCGCCGCCGGTTATGTCGCCGAATTCGGCCGGCATGGCGTGCAGCTGAACCTACGCAGCGACGACTACAGCGATTTCGGCAGCCACACCACCTGGCTGGCCGGCTATGGGCTGGAAGTCGCACCCAGCTGGCGGCTTATTGCCAGCGCCAGCACAGCCTTTCGGGCGCCGACCTTCAACGAGCTCTACATTCCCGCCTGGGGCGGCAACCCCAATCTGCGCCCCGAGAAGGCGCGCAGTTGGGAGGGCGGGCTGCAGTACGCAAGCGGACCCTGGAGTGCGCGCCTCGTGCATTTCGCCACCCGCACCCGCGACCTGATCGTCTATCAATGGCCGGCAGGCAATGTCAACCTCAAGCGTGCCGAGGTTGACGGCTGGGAGGCTTCGGCGGGCGGGCGGTGGGGGGAGTACCACCTCGACCTGGGGTTCACCCTACAGGACCCGCGCGATGCCGACACCGGTCAGTCACTCCTGCGCCGGGCCAAACGCCTGGGCAGCCTGACACTGCGCCGGCAAACGGGGCCATGGCTGCTGGCGGCCGAAGTCAAGGCCTCCGGCGCACGCGAGGACCTCCATGCCACCAGCTTCAACCGCATACGCAACCCGGGTTATGCCGTAGTCAACTTGAGCGGGGCCTATCGTCTGGGTCGGGACCTCAGCCTGCAAGCACGTATCGACAACCTGTTCGACCGCGACTATAGCCTCGTACACGGCTACAACACCCCTGGCCGCAGCGGCCACGTCGAGCTGGCCTGGCAGTTTTGAGCAGACTGGACCAATCGCGGCCAACGGACGTGGCGACGCCACCCCGAAGCATGCATGTCGTCGTGTCCGTTCCCTCTCCCCCAGCCCCTCCGGCCCTCTCTCCCCGCCTCTCTCCCCCAGGGAGAGGGGCGGGTCGAGCCTCCCCTCCCCCTTGGGGGGAGGGGTCGGGGGTGAGGGATGGAGGGCGCTTCGTGGTCGCTTGCGCGACATTCACGCTAAAATCGTCACGATTCTGGACTTGGGAGTAGCCCATGCCCCTGCGCGCCACCTTCCTGACCCTCGCGGTCGTCATGACCCTCACCCGCATCGGCCATTTCGGCAGCGTCGTGAGCCTGCCCGACGCCTCGCTGGCGGTCTTTCTGCTGGGGGGGCTGTGGCTTGGCCACTGGGGGCTGTTCGCCGCCTTCATGGCGCTCGCCTTTGGCATCGATCTCGGCCTCGCCCGCACGGCGACCGAGGCCGGCTGGTGTCTGACGCCGGCCTATTGGGGCCTCGTGCCGACCTATGCCCTGCTCTGGCAGACGGGACGCTGGCTGCGCCAATGGCCGGAATTGCCGCCAGCGCGCTTCGCCCTGGCAGGCATGGTCGCCGTGAGCCTGGCATTCGTCGTCTCCAACCTCACGTTCTGGGCCTTTTCCGGGCTGTTCCCGGACATGACTCTGGCGGAATACGGCCAACGCGTGATCGGGTACTTCCCGCCCTACCTCGGCAGTGCCGCCCTCTACCTCGCCCTGGGCTGGATCGTGCAACGGGTCGCCACCTCGCGTCGTGCAGTCTGGGGGTAGGTAAAGGCGGGGATCAACGGTAGAGCCCGCCCTGACGCAGGTAACGCCGGATGGCGGCGAGGTCGCCCTTGCCTTCCACCGTGCACAGATAGTGGTAGAACAGCTCACGGTGATGACTCGTGGCCTGGCGGGCCTGGATCGGCTCCCAGCGCGCGTGGCGGTTGCGGCTCCACTCGCCGCCGCCCTTGCCGTCCGGCCGACCGAAGGCGTAGAGCTTGCGTTCGCCGTTTTCACAGCGCAGGCCCTCGAAGCTGACGTTCTCCGCCCCGCCGGGGGTGCGCACGACGACGGTGTAGCGCACCACGCCATCCTCGCCCACCGACAGCGAGGCGTCGTCGATGTAATAGCGGTTGCGACTGGCCGCGCTGACCTCGAACGGCACCAGATTCTCCGCACGTGGATAGGCTGGCAGCCGGGCCTGCACCTCCTGCCAGGGTTTCTCGTCCTGGTCGAAGTCGTATTCGAAACCGCCCCAACCGGCATGGGCCGACTGCAAGGACAGGACAAGGGTCAAGGGGAAGAGTGCGCGCATGGCCATGGCGGTGAATAACAAAGGCGATATTCTACCCCTCACCCCTCACCCATCACCCATCACCCTTCACCCTTCACCCTTCACCCTTCACCCAACATAGACATGCCGCCGGTTGAAGGGATACTCCTGCCTGCCGCCATCCAAGGGTTTGCCGCCGAGGACCTGGAACAGGGCGAGCCAGTTGCGCTGGAAGGCGTAAGCCGAGCCGGCCATGTAGATGCGCCAGATGCGGTACTTCTGCTCGCCGATCAGCCGCAAGGCATCGCCCTGACGCCCCTCCAGCCGTTCGACCCAGGTCCAGAGGGTGCGCGCGTAGTGGGGACGCAGATTCTCCGCATCGAGGGGTTCGAGGCCGGCGCCCGCCATGGCCTCGATCACCGTCGAGACGTGGGTGAGCTCGCCGCCCGGGAAGACGTAGTCCTCGCTGAACTCGGCGATGCCGCTGCCCAGGCCGCGGGAGCGCAGTGTCACCGAGGTGATGCCGTGGTTCATGACCAGGCCGCCGGGCCGCAGCAGCCTGTGGATCTTGTCGAAATAGGCCGGCAGCTTCTTAAGCCCGACGTGCTCGAACATGCCCACGCTGGCGATCTTGTCATAGGGCGTGTCCTCCGGCACGTCGCGGTAGTCCATCAGGCGCACCTCCACCCTGTCCTGCAGACCACGCCGCGCAATCTCCGCCTGCACGTAGGCATGCTGGTCGTCCGAGAGCGTGATCCCCAGGGCACGCGCGCCATAGCGCTCCGCCGCCCGCAGGATCAGTCCACCCCAGCCGCAGCCGATGTCCAGCAGGCGCTCGCCGGGCTTGAGCATGAGTTTCCGGCAGATCAGGTCGAGCTTCTTTTCCTGCGCCGTATCCAGATCTTCGTCGCCCTGCTCGAAGTAGGCACACGAATAGACGCGGTTCCTGTCCAGCCACAGGCCATAGAACTCGTTCGAGACATCGTAGTGATAGGTGATGTTGCGGCGGTCGCGGCTGCGGGTATGGCGCCACCAGCGCCAGTCAGTGCCGCGCTTGCTCTCGGCGCTGGCCTCGGTCTGGCACAGGGCGCGCCCCAACTCCATGATGTCCTGCGCCCTGCCCTCCAGATCGATCCAGCCCTCCACATAGGCACGGGCCAACCCACCCAGGCTGGGCCGTGCCAGGATGCGCAGGGCCCTGGGCGTGTTGACGCGCAAACGCACCAGCGCCGCCGGCGCCGTGATGACCTCGCCGTTCCAGAATTCGACCGTGAGCGGTAGCCCCTGCAGCCTGCCGCGTGCCTGTTTGAGCAATATCTCCTTCAGCATCACGCACCCCTCCGTGTTGCCGGGCGGCCGTGGCCGCAATCGACGGTTCAGACGAGATCAGCAGCCAGTGAATCACGCACGTTTTGCGGCACCGCCACCTCGACGGCATATTCCGGATGGTCGATGCCAGCCCTGATCGTGGCCCCTGCCTTGACCGCCGCCGCCATCGCTGGTGTCAGCTCGAAGCGCAGGAAGTGGACCGAGGCGGTCTTGTCCGGCGTGCTGCGATCGAGGTCCTCGTTGGCGATCGGGCGCACTTTGTCGTAACCCTCCACCTGCATCCAGATCCTGTCCTCCACACCCACCAGGCGGGCAAGCGCCTGGCGCCGTTCCTCCAGGTCCGGGTATTCCATCATGAAGGTGGCCTTCCAGTTGCTGCCGTCCGGGATCAGCGGATTGTAGACGTCCAGCTCCGCCTGGATGCCTTCAGGCTCGAAGATGCGCTCGATGCGCAGCATCTCCTGGATCTGGTACTGCATGGTGAGCTTGTCCTCGAAATACAAGGCGGCATGCTCGCCCAGGGCGAGGCGCCGGTCTTTCTTGTGCTCGATCACCTTGGCGCGGAAGTCCTTGCGCACCGCCGCGTACTTTTCCAGGCTGTACAGGTCGTCACGGGTCAACATGGGTCGCGAGCTCCTCGTTCAAAGTCCGTAGGCCTTGCGTAGCAAAGTGATGGGATGTTCGGGCCGGCTGCCGTCGGCGCGGGCATGACCGATGTGATGCCCGGCCATGGCGCAGTCCGAACCGTAGTGGTCGGGCTGGGCCTGGTTGACCCGGCCCACCACCGGTTTGACGATCTTCATTGCGAACGGGTGGAACTCCTTCTTCACCGCGTAGGTGCCGTCGTGGCCTGAACAGCGCTCGATCACCTCGATCTCGGTATCCGGGACCAGGGCGAGCGCTTCCTTGGTCTTGGGACCGATGTTCTGCACCCGCTGGTGACAGGCGGCATGGTAGGCGACCCTGCCCAGGCCCTGTTTGAAATCGGTCTTGAGCCTGCCTTCCTTGTGACGCAGCATGAGGTATTCGAAGGGGTCGTAGAACGCCTCTTTCACCTTCTGCACGTCCGCATCGTCTGGGAACATGAGCGGCAATTCCTGCTTGAACATCAGCACGCAGGAGGGGATGAGGGCGGTGAGGTCCCACCCCTCATCCACCAGCCGGGCGAGAACGGGGATGTTCACTTCCTTCAACGCCCGCACCGTCTCCAGGTCGCCCAGCTCCAGCTTCGGCATGCCGCAGCAGCGCTCTTTCCCGGCCAGGGTGACGGGGATGCCGTTGTGTTCGAACACCGCGACCAGATCCTCGCCTGGCCCTGGCTCGTTGCGGTTCATGTAGCAGGTGGCAAACAGGGCCACCTTGCCCCGTGTCCGGCCGGCCGACTCACCGCGAGTGTCGCCCGGCAGTTTTTTCAGGCGGCTGCGTAGGGGCCGGCTGACAAATTCCGGCAGCCAGGCCTCTCTGTGGATGCCGGCCACCGATTCCAGGGCCTTGCGCGCCACCCCCAGCTTGTTGACGGCGTTGACCGTCTCGGCAACGACCGGGATGCCCGCGAACCGCCCCATGGCATCGGTGCTGGTGAGCACCTTGTCACGCAGCTTGGTGTCGCGGTTTTTGAAGTGCCAGGCCTTGGCCCGTAGCATCAGATGGGGAAAGTCCAGGTTCCATTCGTGCGGCGGGACGTAGGGGCATTTGGTCATGTAGCAGAGGTCGCACAGGTAGCAGTGCTCCACCACCTTCCAGTAGTCCTCCTTCTTCACCCCATCCACCTCCATGGTCTCGGACCCGTCCACCAGGTCGAACAGGGTGGGGAAGGACTGACAGAGGCTCACGCAGCGCCTGCAGCCATGGCAGATGTCGAAGACCCGTTCCATCTCCTTGAACAGGGATTCTTCGTTGTAGAAGTCGGGGTTTTGCCATGCCAGCGGGTGGCGGATGGGTGCCTCCAGGTTGCCTTCGCGTATGGGGGTGGCCATGTGATTTCCTGTGGTTTTTCGGGATCGGGGTTTTGAACTGCGTACCCATGCGGGCTGGGTAGTGGGGCAGAGGCTACTCCCCACTACCCAGCCCTCCCCCTTGCGGGGGAGGTGCCGATGACCGGCTTCAGGCGCCCAGTTCGTTCAGGGCCTTCTGATAGCGGTTGGCGTGGGAGCGCTCCGCCTTGGCCAGGGTCTCGAACCAGTCGGCGATCTCGTCGAAGCCCTCGTCGCGCGCGGTCTTGGCCATGCCCGGGTACATGTCGGTGTACTCGTGCGTTTCGCCGGCGACCGCGGCCTTCAGGTTGTCGACGGTGGCGCCGAAGGGCAGGCCGGTGGCCGGATCACCGCAGGCTTCCAGATACTCCAGGTGACCATGGGCGTGGCCGGTTTCGCCCTCGGCGGTGGAACGGAACAGGGCGGCCACGTCGTTGTAGCCCTCGACATCGGCCTTGGCCGCGAAATACAGGTAGCGGCGGTTGGCCTGCGACTCACCGGCAAAGGCATACTTCAGGTTCTCTTCGGTCTTGGATCCTTTCAGTTGCATCTTGCTCTCCTAACAATGTTGTCCCGGCAGTATACCCGCGCCGGGTGTACGGGATATTTAGATTAAATCTAAATTATGGACTCAATATATAACCCACGCTTCGCAACTGTCAACAGCAAGCCAGACGCCAAGGTCACCCCTCTGTTCCTTCACCTCCACCCTTCCGAACGGACATGGCGACGCCACCCCAAAGCATGAATGTCGCCTTGTCCGTTCCCTCACCCCCAGCCCCTCCCCCACCGGGGGAGGGGAGCTTCGTGAGCCGGCTACGCCGACTTTCACGCTAATCGTGGGAGACGTGGGCCGCAAGCGTCGCTGACGCAACGCTCGCGAGCATGACCGGCTCGCTCTTTATACCGTCCGCATGATCACCAGGTTCACGTCCAGGACCCGGTCCCCGAGCAGATAGATCCTTCCCGGCAGGCGATTGTCGCCGGTATCCGAGTATTCGAAGCCGTATTCCCGGTACAGGCGGATCTGCTGTCTTTCGTCACGCCGCAGGCGCATCAGTCGCATCGCCACCGTTTCGTCCAGGAGTTGTACCCCTGCCTGGTCACACACCCGGCGTGCGGCTTTGATGGCCATTTCCCGCTTCTTGAGCCCATCCCACCAGAGCCAGCCCAGGACCAGCAGTCCGCCAGTGGCCAGCCATTCTCCGGTCATGACTCGCCGGCGCTGTCTTTGCGTTGGACCGGGGGCAGCAGGAGCGCGCACACCTGCCGCGGCGCCAGTCGTTGTCGCACAGGCCCGGAAAGGGTCTGGGCTTCCTGGGGCACTGACGCCCTCGGCGGGGGCTCCGGCCGTGGCAGCGGGCTCACCGTCAGGGACCGATTGATGAAACGCTCCACACCGGCCAGGAGCTTCTCCTCCTCGGGCGACACCAGGGAGATGGCGAGCCCGGAGGCCCCCGCGCGTCCGGTGCGGCCGATGCGGTGCACGTAGTCCTCAGGTGAATAAGGCAGCTCGAAGTTGATGACGCAGGGCAATTCGGCGATGTCCAGCCCCCGCGCGGCGATGTCGGTGGCCACCAGCAGCTTGACCCGCCCCTGCTTGAACCCGTCCAGGGCGGTGATCCGATCCACCTGGGCCTTGTCGCCATGGATCACGGCCACGTCCACGCCGCGGCGCTGCAGACGGCGGCCGAGCTTGTCGGCGGAGATCTTGGTGCGGGTGAACACCAGGGCCTGCGGCAAGCCGCGGGCGCGCACGACATCGAGGAGGGCATCCAGCTTGTCGTCCTCGCGCACCTTGTGCACCACCTGTTCGACCGTCTCCGCTGCCGTGTTGCGGCGCGCCACCTCCACCTTGAGCGGATTGCTGAGGTAGTTCTGGGCCAGGCGGGTGATCTCGTCGCTGAAGGTGGCCGAGAACAACAGGGTCTGCCGCTGTTTCGGCAGCAGGGCGAGGATGCGCTTGAGGTCGGGCAGGAAACCCATGTCCAGCATACGGTCCGCCTCGTCCAGCACCAGGAACTGGACCTGATTGAGCTGCAGGGTCTTGTTGCCGGCGTGATCCAGCAGCCGACCTGGCGTGGCAACCAGGATCTCGACCCCGTTCCGCAGGGCCGCCTCCTGTGTGTCCATGCCGACGCCGCCGTAAACCACCGTGCTGCGCAGCGGCAGGTATCTGCTGTAAGCGACCACGCTGTCGTGTACCTGGATGGCCAGTTCCCGCGTGGGGGCGAGTACCAGGGCGCGCACGGGATGCCGGGCAGGCGAGGTGCTGGTGTTGGCGTGCGGCTGGATGCGCTGCAGCAGCGGCAGGGCGAAGGCCGCTGTCTTGCCCGTACCGGTCTGGGCCTGGGCGAGCAGGTCGCGACCGGACAGCACCAGGGGGATGGCCTGTTTCTGGATCGGTGTGGGCGTGGTGTAGCCCAGCTCGGTGACTGCCTGCAGGATTTCGCGCGACAGATCGAGATCTTCGAAGCTGGATGCCGCCTCCAGGGCGGCGGATTCTGTCATGGCCACGTTTCCTTACACGATATCCCGCCAGTCCAGCCCATCGTTCTGATCGGCCACGCCGATCTCCTCCGGCGCACAGCCGAGCACCTCCGCCAGTGCGGTCCGGGCCAGTGCCGGCATATTGTTCTCCTCGCTCAGGTGAGCCGCCACCACGTGCTGCAACCTGGACCGGTCGACACGCGCCAGAAGCCCGGCTGCCGCCCCGTTGTCGAGATGACCGTAGCGACCCAGGATGCGGGCCTTCAATCCAGGCGGATAGCTGCCCTGCCGCAGCATATCCAGATCGTGGTTGCACTCCAGCGCCAGGGCGTGACAGCCGTTCAGGCTCTGCACCATGTGCGCGGTCACATGACCGGCATCGGTCAGCACCCCCAGGCGCACATTGCCGTCGGAGAACGAATACTGTACCGGCTCGCGTGCATCGTGTGGGACCGGGAATGGCTGGATCTCCAGGTCGCCGATGGCAAAAGGGGTGTGGCTGTCCACCACCTGCACCCGCTCCGGCGCTTCCCCGATGGCCTCTAGCATCGCCAGACAGCCGTGGGTGAGCCAGACGCTGCAGCCATGGCGCGCCGCGAAAGGGGCGGCACCACGGGCGTGATCGGCATGCTCATGCGTGATGACTAGCGCGCTGACCGCGTCTGCCGTCACCCCGCGTCGCTGTAGGCGTGCCGAGATCTCCCGCAGACCGAAGCCACAATCCAACATCACCAGCACCGAACCGGAATCGATCAGCCAGGCATTGCCCCGGCTACCGCTGCCCAGGCAGGCGAAGCGCACTATTTCAGCTGCTCGTGCAGAAGGTTCACGATGCGGTTGCCGGTCTCGCCCGCCGCCGCGCGACCGTCGTCCTGCAGCACGCTGACCTGGGTGTCTCCTGCAGCCTCGGTCAGTTTGACCCGATAACGCTGCGCCTGAACCTTGCCATCGCTGTCGCGCCAGAACGCGAGCTTGGACAGCAACCCATCCTTCTTCCTCGTTCCCGCCTCCGGGTCCGCATAGCGGACGAAGTACTCGCCCGCCGCCCGGTCCCGATCCTCGACCAGGAAGCCGATGCGGTCGAGGGCCAGACCGACCCGGCGCCAGGCCCGGTCGAAGGGCTCCGGCAGGGTGAGCACCGCGCTGCCATCGGCCGCCCGGCTCAGCCTGGCCGATGCCTCGGTGGCCGGCTTGGCGAGCAGGGTCTGGGCGCGCGTCTCCTCCACGCCAAAGCGGGCCATCAGGCGCCGCAGCATCTCCGCCTCCAGTTCCGGATCGGCCGGCCTGGGCTGCCACACGGTGCGACCCGTACCCTGGTCGCCACCGCCCTGGGTGCCCTCGAACACCTCATACATGCCACGGTGGCTGATATAGATCTCGGTCCCCTGACCACCCGCTGCGGGCTCGATGCGAGTGCGGAACTTGTCGCGCTCGGCCGTCGAGTAGACGGCATCGATGAGTCTGCCCAGGGTCCTGCGGATCGCGTCCTGCGGGATGCGGGCGCGGTTCTCCGCCCAGTCGGTCTCCATCACCCCGGCCTCGGGCAGTTCCACGTTGACGATGAAGCCCAGATCCTGCCAGAACTCCTTGATCACCGGCCAGACCTCCTGGGGCGGTCGATCGACCACCAGCCAGCGCTGGGTGCCGGCACGCTCGATACGCGCCTTCTCGACCCGCGGCAGCAGTCGGCTGCCCTCGGTCGCGGGCTGGGCGACGCGCTCCTGGGTATAGGCCGAATAGGTCGCCGCCCCCCGCGGACCGATATCAGGCACCGCATAGCGCGTGTCCCGGCCGGGCAGGACCAGATCCGGCGGCACTTCCAGGCTGGGAACCGTGCCGGCGGATTGGTATTCGATCTTCTTGCTCTCCATCAGGCTACAACCGCCCAGGCTCAGAGCAACGATAAGCATGACGAGACGGCTAGGCATCGAAGACTTCCTCCTGGTGTCGTCCCTGGCTGCATCGCCTCCGCCCATGGCGGGGTCGGGCAGGATGTGCCGGCCGGTCCTGTGCAACGCGTTGCTGCTCATGACCCTATGCCCGCCTCGGCGAGCGCGATACGCAGGGTGTTGTGGTGGGTCTCAGACAGGGGGGTGAGGGGCAGACGGATACCCGTCCCGATCCGCCCCATCTGGGCCAGGGCCCATTTCACCGGTATTGGATTGGCCTCGACGAACAGTTTCTGATGCAGCGGCAACAGCCGGAGATTGAGCTCCCGTGCCCGCACCAGATCACCCGACAGGGCGGCCGCGCACAGCTCATGCATGGGTCCCGGCGCCACGTTGGCCGTAACCGAGATCACGCCCTTGCCACCGAGCAGCATGAGCGCCAGTGCACTGGCATCATCACCGCTGTAGACGGCGAAATCGGCCGGGGCGCGCCGGATCAGGTCCGAGCCGCGCTCGATGTTGCCGGTGGCATCCTTGATGCCGATGATGCCGGGTAATTCGGCGAGCCTCAGCACCGTCTCGTTGGCGATGTCCGAGGCGGTCCGGCCCGGCACGTTGTACAGGATCAACGGCAGGTCAACTGCTTCGGCGATGGCGCGAAAGTGGCGGTAGAGCCCCTCCTGCGTGGGCTTGTTGTAGTAGGGGGCGACCGACAGCCCCGCCACCGCCCCCGCATCCTTGGCGCAGCGGGACAGTTCGATGGCCTCTGCGGTGGAATTCGCGCCCGTACCGGCGACCACCGGGATGCGTCCGGCCGCCTGCTCGACCGCCGTCCGGATGAGCAGGCAGTGTTCCTCCGGGCTGACAGTGGGCGACTCCCCGGTCGTGCCCACCATGACCAGGGCATCGGTGCCCTGATCCACATGCCAGTCGACCAGACGGCGCAAGCCGTCGAGATCGAGACCACCCCCCTCGAACATGGGGGTGACCAGTGCGACGAGACTGCCTGTGAGCATGTTCATACACATCTGAAAAATCGCGATTCTATATGAAAAGCGGTCACGGCTTCAGGGCAGCCAGCCTTTGCCGACGACTCGGCACGGGGCCGGCCTCTTCCACATCCTCGTAGGCGACGACGTGCAATCGACCCCGCGCCACCTCCAGAAGCTCGCCAGGCATGAGGAGATGGCGGGGGTCGCGCGGGCGCCCGAAGCGCTGCTGTCCGTGGGCGAACGTGGCATAGATCAGGGCGCCGCCGGATGCCAGGCTTGCAATGAGATGCGGCAGCAGCGGCCGATGCAGATAGTTGACCACCACCACGCCCTGCCAGATTCCGGCCGCGAAAGGCCAGTCGCCGGCCTCCAGATCATGGGCCTGCCAGGTGACGCCCGGTGTGTCGCGCACCGCCGCGCTGAGGCCGAGATCCCGGTCCACCGCCGTGACTTCGTAGCCGCGTCCGGCCAGCAAGACCGCATGGCGGCCGCTGCCGCACGCCACATCGAGCACCCGACCCGCGCGCGGGATGAGGTGCAACCAGCGTTGCAGCCAGGCGGAGGGGGTCATGGCGCGGCCGGAGGCGAGACGATGGCGTCGACCGCCTGCACCGCCCCCAGCCAGACTCGCTCCAGGGTCTGCGGCAGATAGGCGAGGGAGAAATAGAGCACGAGGAAGCCGGCGGCCAGGGTAAGCGGGAAACCGACGGCGAAGATGTTGAGCTGGGGGGCGGCGCGGGTCATCATGCCGATGGCGAGATTGGTCGAGAGCAGGGCGGCGGTCACCGGCAGGGCGATCTGCAGCCCCAGGCTGAAGATGACCCCGCCCCAGCGCACGACGGCGCCGAAGTCATAGGCGGACAGGGGTAGCGCAGCGACGGGCAGGGACCTGAAACTCTCCACCAGGGCTTCCAGGATGAGGTGATGGCCATTGAAGGCGAACAGGATCAGTGCCGTGGTGAGGACAAGGAACTGGGCCACCACCGGTGTCTGTGCGCCGTTGACCGGATCGATCAGGGTGGCGAACGACAGGCCCATCTGCAGTCCCATGAACTGACCGGCAAACTCCAGGGCGGCGAACACGATGCGCAGCATGAACCCGAGCGAGATGCCGATGACCACCTGCTGGGCGAGGATCAACAGGCCTTCGCCGGAGAGCAGCGCCACCTGCGGCGGCGGCGGCAATGCCGGGGCGATGGCCACGGTGAGCACGAACCCGAGCGCGACCCGCACGCTCACCGGGGCGGAACGGTTGCCGAGCAGGGGATCGGCCGAGAGCCAGGCCAGGATACGCACCAGCGGGAACAGGAAGGCCGCCAGCCAGAGCTCGATCTGGTCGGAGGTGATGGGGATCATCCGACCAGTTGCGGGATGCTCTCGTAGAGCCGGGTGATATAGTCCACCATCAACTGCAGGGCCCAGGGCCCCATCAAAACCAGAACCAGGAACATCACCACCAGCTTCGGGATGAAGGTCAGGGTGAGTTCGTTGATCTGGGTGGCGGCCTGGAAGATGGACACCAGCAGCCCCGTAAGCAGGGATGCCAGGAGCAGGGGCCCCGCCACCAGACCCGCCACCTCCAGGGCAGCGCGTACCAGGGCGACGACGGTATCGGCGGTCATGTCTAAAGCTGGAAGGTCTGCACCAGAGAGGCGATGAGCAGGTTCCAGCCGTCTGCCAGCACGAACAGGAGTAGTTTGAACGGCAGCGAGACCAGCATGGGCGAGAGCATCATCATGCCCATGGACATGAGCACGCTGGAGACCACCAGGTCGATGATGAGGAAGGGGATGAAGACGATGAAGCCGATCTGGAATGCGGTCTTCAGCTCCGAAATCACATAGGCCGGTATGAGCACGCGCATGGGCGTGGCCTCTGGCGACTCGAGCGGCGGCTGGTTGGCCAGACGCACGAACAGTGCCAGGTCCGCCTCCCGCGTCTGCTTGAGCATGTAAGCCTTGAGGGGCTCCGCGCCCTGCTCCACCGCCTGCACGAAGTTGATCCGGTTGTCGGAATATGGCTTCCATGCCGTGTCGTATATGCGCTCGAACACCGGGGCCATGATGAACAGGGTCAGGAACAGCGCCAGACCAACGATGACCTGATTCGGCGGCGCCTGCATGGTGCCCAGCGCCTGGCGCAAAAGGGCGAGCACGATGACGATGCGCGTGAAGGAGGTCATCATCAGCAGCACCGCCGGCAGGAAGGTGAGCGAGGTGAGGAGGAGCAAGGCCTCCAGGCTGAAGGTGTAGGTCTGGCTGCCGCCAGGGCCGGGTGTGCTGGTGAAGGCGGGCAAGCCCTGTGCCGCCAGGGTCGCACCCGGCAGGCAACAGAGCAGGAGCAGAACCGGCCAGCGCATCTCAACGCCGTGCGTGCCGACCCATCAGTTCGGCGAGCTTGCCGGCGAAACCGGCAGGTGCCTCGTTACTGGCAGGCGCACTGTAGCCGGCCGGTCTGGGCATGGTATGGAGGTGATTGACCTGGCCGGCGGCCACACCGATGAGCAGCCACTGATCGGCCACCTCGACGATCACCAGCCGTTCGCGCGTGCCCAGCATGACACCCCCCACCACCCGCACCGCGCCCTGGGCCCCGGTCTGCACCGGCGAAATGCGCCGCAGCAGCCAGAGGAAGGCGAACAGGGCGGCCAGCACCACCAGCAAGGCCAGCAAGGCCTGCAGCAGCGCCCCCCAGGTCGAGGTTTGCAGGCCATCGGCCGCGCTGGCCCAGCCCGGCAGCCAGGCGAGGGCTGACAGCAACCTCGCCGCTCCAGACTCGAGTGCAGGCTTCCCAATACACACGCCGGGCGGTCCCCTGCGCTGACCACACCCCGGCTGGAGGCGGGCCGGGCATGGCCCGGCCTTGGGGGCGCTCATTTGTTCAATCGGCGCAGCCGCTCTGCCGGGCTGATGATGTCGGTGAGCCGGATACCGAACTTGTCGTTGACCACCACCACCTCGCCCTGGGCGATGAGATAGCCGTTTACCAGGACGTCCATCGGCTCTCCGGCCAGGCCTTCCAGTTCCACGACGGAGCCCTGGGCCAGCTGCAACAGGTTACGAATGGCGATCTTGGTACGACCGAGCTCCACGGTCAAATGGACAGGGATGTCGAGGATGAGATCCAGATTGTTGGCCGCCGGCGGCATGGCATCCGGCACCAGACTCTGAAAGACGTTGGCCGCAGATTGGGTGGCCGCGGCCCGAGCCGGATCGGCCGCCTGCTGCTCGGCCAGCGCCGCGGCCCAGTCATCCCCACCCCCGGTCTCTGCCGAGCTTTCCTGTTCGGCCAGGGCCGCGGCCCAGTCATCGGCGGTAATGCTGTCCTTGTCGCCGTCCTCGCTCATGGCTTGTTCCCGGCCACGCAGGCCATCCTGTCGTCACCCTGCAGCACGCGTTTGATCTTCAGCGCGTACTGGCCGTTGACCTGGCCATACTGGCATTCGAACAGCGGCACCCCGTCGACATGGCCGACCACCGCCTCCGGGATGTCCAACGAGATGACATCGCCCACCTGCAGCTCCATGATCTGCCTCAGGGTAATGGATGTATGTCCCAGGTTCGCCACCAGCTCCACCATCGCGTCCTGTACCTGCTGGCGCAGCTGGTGCACCCAGCGTTCGTCCGATTCGGCCCGGTCCGCCTGCATCGGGCTCGTCAGCTGATCGCGCAACGGTTCTATCATACTGTAGGGGATGCAGACGTGGAAATCACCGCCCCCCGCTCCGAGCTCGATGTTGAAGGTGGTCACCACCACGATCTCCGTCGGCGTGGCGATGTTGGCGAACTGGGTGTTCATCTCCGAACGCACGAATTCGAAGCTGACGGGATGGATGGGTGCCCAGGCCTTCTGGAACTCCTCGAACACCACTTCGAGCATTTTGTGGATGATGCGCTGCTCGGCCAGGGTGAAATCCCGGCCTTCAACGCGCATGTGGAAACGGCCGTCCCCGCCGAACAGGGTGTCCACCACCAGAAAGACCAGATTCGGGTCGAATACGAAAAGAGCAGTGCCGCGCAAGGGGGGCATGTGCACCAGGTTCAGGTTGGTGGGCACCACCAGATTACGCACGAACTCGCTGTATTTGATGAGCGAGACGGGCCCGACGGAGATCTCCACCGTACGGCGGATCAGGTTGAACAAGCCGATGCGGAAGTTGCGCGCAAACCGCTCGTTGATGATCTCGAGGGTGGGCATGCGCCCGCGGACGATGCGTTCCTGACGGCCGATGTCGTAGGAACGCACTCTACCGCCGCTGTCCTCGACGACGCTTTCCTCCGCCTCTCCCGTGACACCCCGCAGCAGGGCATCGACCTCTTCCTGGGAAAGGATGTCGTCAGCCATCTGCGGTCTGCGCCTTTACTGAATGATGAAGGAGGTGAAGAGCACGTCCTTGACCCCCTGATCGGCCTTCTTCGCGCCGATCACGCCGTTGACCTCCTTGCGCACCTCCTTCGCCAGTTCGGCCTTGCCCTCGGGCGTGATGAGGTCCTCGGCGTGCTTGCTGGATAGAACGCGCAACAGGACATCGCGCACCTCGGGCATGCGCTGCTTGAGCCGCGCCTGCGCCTTGACTTCGGCCAGTTTCAGGGAGATCTCCACCTGCAGATAACTTTCCTGATCGGCCAGATTCACCGTGAAGGTTTCCAGCCGCTCATAGATCGGCGCCGATTCCTCCACCTCTTCGACATGCTCCTCCGCGTGCTCGCCTGCAGGTTTGCCGCTCAGCAGCAAGACCGCCACACCGCCCGCCGCCAGGAGCACGAGGAGCACTGCCGCCAGGATGATGATCAGGAGTTTCTTTTTCTTGCCAGCTGGCGGTACGGCGCTCTCGCCCTGTTCCGCCGGGGTCTCGGCCTTGGCCATGTCATCCTCTTGAGGATTTGGACGTGAATACTCGATAAAACAGTGGCTTTTGCCAACAAGCTTAGGTTGCTTCTTACTTCATCGCAAGCCGTCTGGCAAGCAAGGCTCACCGCAGGCCTGATCTGTAAGGCCCGCTTCGCCCGGTTGGCAACATCCTCAGACGTACAGGTCCACCAGCCCCCGCCCTGATTGGGCCGGCAGCACTGCATCGAGCTCGACGCCGGCCTCACTGGGGCGCGGGAAACCCGTCGCACCTCCACCGCGCCGGTCGTCGAAGGACTCCTGGCTCACCTGGGTCTGGCCCAGACTGATGCCGGCACCGGCCAACATCTCCCTCAGTCTGGAAAGGCTCTCGTCGATGGCCTCGCGCACGGCTGCGTGGGGGGAATAAAAATAGGCGCTGGCGTCGTTGCCCTTGAGGGACAGATGGACCTCCAGGTTGCCCAGATTGGGCGGATTGAGGGTGATCTCCGCCCATTGCGTCTGCCGACCGGCCATCCAGACGATGCGCTGTGCGAGTTCGCCATCCCAGCCCTGGGCGCGCAGCGGCAGCTGCATGGTCAGGACCTCGCGGGAGATCGCGGTTCTCATCGGGTCGGACGGCCGTTCCGCAACCATGAGCGCACTGGTGTCGGTTGTCGGTTGCAAGGCATGCGGGACCGGTCGCATCGCGACATCGACCATGATCGGGCGCGACAGAACGGCCTCGCCGTCACCCTGGTCCGAGGCAGACACCACCTGTTCCGGCCGTGTGGTGTCTGCCGTCTGTCCTGGCAGGGATAGCGGCAGTCGTTGCCGCCCTGCGGCAAGGGTTGCCGCTGTCGCCTGCCCGGCCGCCGAGCCACGCGAGTCGTCTCGACCGGCTTCGGGCAGCATGCCGGCACCCCCGGCGGGCCGGGGTATCGGCTGCCATGCGCCGAGCAAGGCGGCAGCCGCTGTCTGCGCAGCGACTTCCGCCTGGGAGGCAGCGGCCAGCGCCGCCTCGCCCCCGGCCGGGTCAGAAGCCCCATCGAACTCCTCGGCGGCCGAGATCGAGACGAGCAACGACTGCGCAACCCCGGCGGATTCCGGCTCACCGGGCGAGCCGGTCCCTGCCGCAATCGCACCCTGCACAGGCAAAGCGCCGGTGGCCTTGACTTCCAGTCCGGCGATCAGGGCATCGAGTACCCGGTGAAATACGCCCTGCCCGGCCTGCAGGCCGGCGGGCGACGGAAGTGCGCTGCAGTCGGCGCAGGGACCCTGGTCCGGGATGCCTGCAGAGCGTGCGGGAGGAATCATGATCGTGCTGCTGGTGGGTATCGGTAAGTTATCAAGCAACTATCATGCCAATTTGATTCAAGTCGTCATGGGTCGGCGCCGTTGCGGTGCAGGACGGCCTTCGCGGCATGTTCGTCCGTTAGACGCTGGTCACGTCGCTCCGCGCGGTGCAGTTCACGCTTGTGGTGTCGCTCCGCCAGCACCTCATAGGCCTTGACCTTCTGTCGCTCTGCCAGCCATTGCTTGTGGGCCACCTCCCAGCGCCCATGGGTCTCCTTCACCGCCTCGGTCTGGTGTCGGATGGCCTGCTCGATCTTGGCGAGAAAGGCGTGGTAGTCGCGCATCATGTGGATGCGCATGCCACCGGCAACGCTGTGCACCAGCCGGTCGCGGTATTCCTGGCGGAAGCCTTCCAACTCCTGCAGTCGCCGCCTGGCCTCCTCCTCCTGTTGCTTGAGTACCCGCAACGCCCTCTCCGCCGCATCCATGCGATGCCGGGAGTGATCCAGCAAGGGTTGCAGGGGGAAACGCCTGGCCACGGGGGATCAGACTTCCTCGTCCGCGGGCAACCGCCTGGCCTCCTCTTCCAGCATCACGGGGATACCGTCGCGGATGGGAAAGGCAAGCCGATCGGCCTTGCAGATCAGTTCCTCGGCCGCCTTCCTGTAAACCAGCGGCCCCTTGCAAAGGGGGCAGACCAGGATTTCAAGCAGTTTCGGATCCATGACGAGGCACGAGAAGGTTGACGATGCGCGTTTGTAGCCCCGGATCGACGACGGCGTCAACCTCCAGGACCCAGTCATCCGCCCGCGCAAATGCGGTGCATTTGACCGCGTCCTTCTCGGTCATCACCACCGTGCCATGGGGCAGATCCCGGTCGCGAAAGGCATGATGATCAGGATAGGCGTGGGGCCGGACGTCGGCCCCCAGGCTGCGCAGGAGCGTGAAGAAACGCTCCGGATGACCGATGCCCGCCACCGCCTGCACCTGCCTGCCGACCAGCCAGTCCAAGGGCAAGGTGCGGTCGGCTTCGCGCAGGTGACGCAGACGCCGGGGCTCGAGCTGCATCCTGTAGACAGGTGCCCGCACCTGCAGCCAATCCGCATCCCCACCATGCACCACCACCGCATCCACCGTATCGAGCCGCCTGGGCAGCTCGCGCAGCGGACCGGCCGGCAGCGGCCAGCCGTTACCGAAGCGGCGCACCCCGTCCACCACGGCGATCTCCAGGTCGCGGGCCAAGGCGTAGTGCTGCAGGCCGTCATCGGCAAGCAGCACATTCACCTCGGGATGGGCGGCGAGCAGACCCCGGCCCGCCTGCGCGCGCCGGCGACCGATCCACACCGGCACACCGGCGCGTCGCGCCAGCAGCAGCGGTTCATCACCCACGGCGGCGGGATCGCTGTCGGGACGCACCGGGGCCGGCCCGGGATGACGTCCGCCGTAACCCCGGCTGATGATGCCGGGCCGCCAACCCGCCTGCTGCAGGGAACGGACCAGCCACATCGTCAGCGGAGTCTTGCCCGTGCCGCCGACGCTGATGTTGCCCACCACGATCACCGGCACGGGCAGTCGATGCACCGGCAGCAGCCGGTAGCGGTAGGCCAGCCGGCGCAGACCGGCCAGGACCAGGAACAGGCCGGCCAGGGGGCGCCGCCAGACCTGGCCGCGCCAGCCGACCGCCGAGGGACGCTTCAAGGCGAGGAATCAGGGTTGGTCTGGGTGACGAAGGTCACCCGGTTGAAGCCGGCCCGCCGGGCGGCGTCCATGACATGGATGACCGCCTGATGGGTGGCGCGGGCATCGGCGGAGATGACGACGATGGGGTCTGCCTGGCCGCCAGCGGCCTGCTGCAGGCTCTCGCGCAGGCCGTCGACCCCGCGGAAGGCCACCGCGTTCCCGTTGAGGCGATAGTTGCCGCCGGCGTCCACGTCGACTTCGATCTTGGCGGGAGCCTCCTTGGCCGTCTCGCCCTGTGCCTCGGGCAGGTTGATCTGCAGTTCGGCGAAGCGGGCATAGGTGGTGGTGATGACCAAGAAGATGATGACCACCAGCAGAAGATCGATCATCGGGATCAGGTTGATCTCCGGCTCGTCTCGCCGCCAGCCGCGCTGGAAGTTCACTTGCGCTCCCCGTGCACGATGTCCACCAGGCGCAGGGCCTGCTGCTCCATCTCCACCAGCAGGGCATCGACCTTGGCGCGGTAGTAGCGGTAGAAGATCATGCTGGGGATGGCGACGATGAGGCCGAAGGCGGTGTTGTACAGGGCGATGGAGATGCCATGTGCCAGCTTGGCCGGATTGCCGCCGCCGGGGCTTTGCGCGCCGAAGATTTCGATCATGCCGATCACGGTGCCGAGCAGTCCGAGCAGCGGCGCCACGGTGGCGATGGTGCCGAGGGCGGTGAGATAGCGCTCCAGCTCGTGCGCCACCGACCGGCCGGCCTCCTCCAGGGACTCCTTCATCAGCTCACGGCTGCCGTTCATGCTGCGCAGACCGGAGGCGAAAACCCGACCCATCGGTGAGCCTTCCGCCAGGGCGCGCATGATGTCGCTGTTGATGCCGTGACGACGCAGGTTTTCGAGCGTCTGCTCGAGCAGATTGGGTGGGTTGATCAGACGACTGCGCAGGGTGTAGGCGCGCTCGATGATGATGGCCAGCGCTATGATGGAGGCGAATATGAGCGGCCAGATGGGCCATCCTGCTGCTTCGATGAGGGCTAGCACCGGCGGGACCTCGATGGGTATGAACAGCGCGTAAATTTAGCCCGGCAGGCTGCAGGGCGGCAAGCCGCACTATAATGCGCGCATGAAACCGACCGGGAAAAATCTGCCCGACGCCTGATGGATCTGCCCGTCACCGCCACCATCCGCATACCCCTGCCATGATCAAGCGCCTGATTCGCAGGGTGCTGCGGCTGGGCGACAAACGCAGCGGCCCGCTCATCCTGCCACTGGCCGACCACGGCATCACACGCGCCCGCATCGCCCCCTGTGCGCTGAAGGTCACCCGCAGCCTGCGCGAGGGCGGCTTCATGGCGTTCATCGTAGGTGGTGCGGTGCGTGACCTGCTGCTCGACCGCGCGCCCAAGGACTTCGACGTGGCCACCGATGCCACCCCCGAGCAGGTCAAGGCGCTGTTCCGGCGTGCCCGCATCATCGGCCGGCGCTTCCGTATCGTGCACGTCTATTGTGGCGCCGAGACCATCGAGATCACCACCTTCCGCGCCGGCAATCCCCAAGGCTACGAGGAGGACGAAGATCGGGTCACCGCGGAGGACGGCTTGATCCTGCGTGACAACGTCTTCGGCAGCCAGGAGGACGATGCCGCCCGCCGCGACTTCACGGTCAACGCCCTCTATTACGACCCGGAGAAGCAGGAGGTGTGGGACTGGCACGGCGGGGTGGCCGACGCCAGGAAACGCATCCTGCGCATGATCGGCGACCCGGCCACGCGCTACAAGGAAGACCCGGTGCGCATGCTGCGGGCCGCGCGTTTCGCGGCCAAGCTCGATTTCCACATCGACCCGGCCACCCGCGCCCCTATCGCCCAGCTTGCCCCGCTGCTCGCGCGCATCCCTGCTGCGCGCCTGTTCGACGAGATGATGAAGCTGCTGCTCTCCGGCCATGCCGAGCGTGGCGTGCATCAGTTGCGTGCGGAGGGCCTGCATCACGGTGTGCTGCCGATGCTGGACGCCATACTGGACGATCCGGCGCGCCGGGGCTTTCTGCACGCCGCCCTGCATGACACCGACGAGCGGGTGCGCCACGGCCAGTCCGCCTCGCCTGCCTTCATGCTAGCAGGACTGCTCTGGTTCGACATGCAAACCCAATGGCAGCGACTTCGGGAGGCGGGCGAGCCGCCTCTGGCGGCTCTGCATGCCGCCATGGACGAGACCTTGGAGCGCCAGCGGCAGGCGTTGGCCTTCCCGCGCCGCTTCGACGGCATGATCAAGGAGATCTGGTCGCTGCAGCCGCGTTTCGAACAGCGCAGCGGCGCCCGTCCCTACCGCCTGCTCAGTCACCCCCGCTACCGTGCCGGCTATGATTTCCTGCTCATCCGTGCCCGTGGCGGCGATGCGCCGCAGGAACTGGCGGACTGGTGGACCGGATTCCAGGATGCGGACGAACACACACGTGCCGAAATGCTGTTGCCGGCCACCGGCGAAGGCGCGCGCAAGCGTCGCCGTCGCAAGCGCCGCCCGCGTCAGGCCGGCATGCTCGAAGCCCAGGCAGGCTGAGGCGATGGCCAGCCCCGCCGTAGACGTCTTCATCGCCCTGGGCGCCAACCTGGGGGATCCCATCGGGCAGATCCTGCGGGCTGTCGAGGAGCTGGGCCGACTACCCGGCACCCGCCTGTACACACGCTCTTCCCTCTATCGCAGCCGACCGGTGGGCGGACCCGAGCAACCGGATTACGTCAATGCCGTGGCGCGGCTGACGACCCTGCTGCCGCCACGCGAACTGCTGCGCTACTGCCTGGCCATCGAGGCCCGCCACGGCCGCCGGCGCGATGGCAAGAACACCCCCCGCACCCTGGACCTGGACCTGCTCCTGTTCGACGGTCTGGTCATGCGCGAGCCCGGACTCACCCTGCCTCACCCACGCATGCACGAACGCGGCTTCGTCCTGCAGCCGCTGGCGGAGATCGCCCCGGACGTGATCATCCCGGGCCGGGGGGACGTGCGTCGTCTGCTGGCCGCCACCGATGTCAGCGACCTCGTGCGCTTGAGCGAGCCCGGCCGACGTGTCGCCGCGACCTGATGTCGATCGAACGCTTCCAGTACATCGTCGTGGAAGGCCCCATCGGCGTGGGCAAGACCAGTCTGGCCGAAAAGCTTGCACGGCTGCTCGATGCCGAACTGATGCTGGAACAGGCCGATGCCAACCCCTTCCTCGGGCGCTTCTATGAAAACCGTCGGCGTTACGCTCTGCCCACCCAGCTCGCCTTCCTCCTCTCGCGTCACGAACAGTGCCGGCAGCTGGTGCAGGGCGACCTGTTCGGCAGGGCGCGGGTGGCCGATTTCCTGCTCGACAAGGACGCACTGTTCGCCCGCATGAACCTGGACGAGACGGAATTCCAGCTCTACCAGAAGATCTACGCCGACCTGAGGCCGCTCGCCCCCACGCCCGACCTGGTGATCTACCTGCAGGCCACCCCCGCCACCCTGATGGAGCGCGTGCGTCGCCGCGGCCGCGGTTACGAGCGCCAGCTCGACGAGACCTATCTGTCCGAACTGGTGAATGCCTATGCGAAATTCTTCTACCATTACGAGGCCGCGCCCCTCCTGATCGTCAACAGCGAACACCTCAATTTCGCCGACCGGCAGGAGGATTTCGAACTGCTCGTGCGCCGCATCCACGACATGCGCGGAACGCGGGAATTCTTCAACCGGGGAAGCTGATGTATCTGCCACAACTGCTGAAAAAGTCGGCCAAGGGCGAGAAGCTGGTGGCACTCACCTGCTACGACGCCAGCTTCGCCCGGCTCATGGTGCGCTGCGGCGTCGACATCCTGCTGGTGGGGGATTCCCTGGGCATGACCATCCAGGGACATGCCACCACCCTGCCCGTCACCCTGGAGCAGATGACTTACCACACCGAAGCGGTGGCGCGCGGCGCTGAAGGCGGCGCCCTCATCCTGACCGACCTGCCCTTCGGCAGCTACCAGCAGGCGCCTGAGCAGGCCTTCGCCGCTGCCGCACGGCTGCTGGCCGCCGGCGCCAACATGGTCAAGCTGGAAGGCGGCAGCATCATGGCCGCCACCGTCGCCTTCCTCTCCCAGCGCGGCGTGCCGGTGTGCGGCCATTTGGGCCTGCTGCCGCAGTCGGTGAACCAGACCGGCTATGCCGCCCAGGGGCGCGACGGCGCCGGCGCGACCCGGCTGCTGCGCGACGCGGAGGACCTGATGGGCGCCGGCGTCAAACTCATGGTGCTGGAATCCATCCCCTCCGTGCTCGCGGAAGAGGTGACCCAGCGGCTGGCGGTGCCCACCATCGGCATCGGCGCCGGCCCCTATTGCAACGGCCAGGTGTTGGTGCTGCAGGATATGCTGGGGCTCACGCCCAAGCCGCCGCGCTTCGCCCGCGACTTCATGGCCGGCGCCTTGTCGCTGGAGGAGGCCGTGCTGAGCTATGCGCGCGCGGTTCGCATGGGCGAGTTCCCTGGCCCGGAACACTGCGTCTGATGTCCCTCGGGCACCGCGCACCCATGCGATGCGGCTGATCCACACGGTCGAGCGCCTGCGTGATGCGCTCGCCGGTGCGCGCGCCACCGCCTTCGTGCCCACCATGGGTAACCTGCACGCGGGCCACCTCGACCTCGTGCATCGAGCCCGGCAGGCGGGGGAGCCGGTGGTGGCGAGCATCTTCGTCAATCCGCTGCAGTTCGGCGCGGGCGAGGACTATGATCGCTATCCACGTACCCTGGAGGCGGACTGTACCCTGCTGGAAAGCGTCGGTACGGACATCGTCTTCGCGCCCGACGCCGCCGAGATCTACCCCGAGCCCCAGACCTTCCTGGTACAGCCGCCGCTGACCGACGAACTGTGCGGGGCCTTTCGGCCCGGTCATTTCGCCGGGGTGTGCACGGTGGTGCTGAAGCTGTTCAACGTCGTGCAGCCGCGCCTGGCCGTGTTCGGCAAGAAGGACTACCAGCAGCTCTTCCTGATCAAGGCCATGGTGCGTCAGCTCAATCTGCCGATCGAGATCATCGAGGGCGAGACGGTGCGCGCCGCCGACGGCCTGGCATTGTCTTCGCGCAACACCTACCTGAGCGAGTCGGAGCGGGCCGAGGCCCCGCGGCTGCACGAACTGCTGCGCCGCATGACCCTGCGTATGGCCGCCGGCGAGCGCGATTTCGCCGCTCTGGAGGCCTGGGCGCGCAACGAGCTCGAAGCGCACGGCTGGCGGGTGGATTACGTCTCGGTGCGCAGCCAGGCAACCCTGCTTCCCCCGCAGCCTGGCGAGAACCGCGTGGTGGTCCTCGCAGCCGCCCGCCTGGGCGCCACGCGACTGATCGACAACCTGGAGGTGTCCTGGCACTGAGACCCTGCGGTATGATTACCACCCTTCGCCATCCTGAATGTCTGGCCCATGCAACGCACGCTGCTCAAGTCCAAGCTGCACCGGGTGCGGGTAACCGCCTCCGAGCTGGAATACGAGGGCTCCTGCGCCATCGACGAGGCACTGTTGGAGGCCGCCGACATCAGCGAATACGAGCGCATCGAGATCTACAACGTCAACAACGGCGAGCGCTTCTCCACCTACGCCATCCGCGGCAGCCGCGGCAGCGGCATGATCTCGGTCAACGGTGCGGCGGCACGCAAGGCCGCCATAGGCGACGTGCTGATCATCGCCAGCTACGCCACCTATAACGAGGTGGAGCTCAACGCCTACCAGCCAAAACTGGTCTACGTGGACGAACGCAACCGCATTGCCCGCCTCGGCAGCGGGATCCCGGCCCAGGCGGCCTGAGCGTCAACGCCGGGCCAGCCGCGACCAGTCGAAGCACGGCCCCGGATCGGTCTTGCGGCCGGGGGCGATGTCGGCGTGGCCGACGACGTCCTCGATGGGATAGGCAACGCGCAGCGCCGCGAGCAGGTCGTCGAGGGCCGCGTACTGGGCGTCGGTGAAGGGCGTCTCGTCGCTGCCTTCCAGTTCGATGCCGACGGAAAAGTCGTTGCAGCGCTCCCTGCCGCGCCAGCTCGACACCCCGGCATGCCAGGCGCGCTTGCTGCAGGGCACGAACTGGATCGTCTCGCCGTCGCGGCGGATGAAAAAATGGGCCGAGACGCGCAGGCCCCGGATGCCCTGGTAGTAAGGATGCGCTGCCGGCTCTAGGCGGTCGGTGAACAGTTCGATCACGCCCGGCCCGCCAAACTCGCCCGGCGGCAGGCTGATGTTGTGGATCACCACCAGCACGATGGCCTCGCCGGCGGGACGCTCATCGCAGTTGGGCGAGGGGATGTGCCGTATCCCATCGATCCAACCCTCGGCATCGAACTTCACGCTTGGACCCTCACGGCTCGTCCTGCGCCGGTGCCGCCAGCGCCGCGTCGATGGCGCGGCCGAGTGTCGCCGGCGTCACCTCGCAGTCGAGCCGGGCGTGGTAATGCCCGTCGCGGAACAGGAACAGGGCCGGCAAATGAAACACCTCGTAGGCACGCGCCAGGCCGATGGCCTGTTGCACGTCGACACGAAACAGACGCACGTCCGATGGGACGGCGGCAGGTAACAACCTCTCCACGCTTCGGCAGGTGCCACAAGTCGGGCTGGTGAACAGCACCAGGCTGATGCCCGGGGTCTGCGTCAGTCGGTGGTGCAGGGTGAATTCGTCGACGACCTCCATGCCATGGATTCTGCCCGATTCCGGGTCGGCCTGGCTGCTAGAATGCCTGGCCGCAGACCGACGGAGCCCTGCATGCTGGTCATCGAGATGCTCTTTTTCCTGATACTGATCCTCATCGCCGCCGAGGTGTTCGTCAACGCCCTGGAGCATCTGGGTGAGCGGCTGAAGATCTCGGAAGGGGTAACCGGCTCGCTCTTCGCCGCCGTCGGCACCGCCATGCCGGAGACCCTGGTGCCCTTGCTGGCGATCTTCGCCGGCACACGGAACCAGCAACTGAACGAGGAGATCGGCGTGGGGGCGATCCTCGGCGCACCGCTCATGCTCTCCACCCTGTCGCTCTTCCTGATGGCCCTGGCGGTATGGAAGCGGCGCGGCGGCCAGGGACATCTCACGCCGGAGCGCACCGGCCTCAAGCGCGACCTCGATTTCTTCCTGGGCGCCTTCATGCTCGCCTGCGTGGCCCTGTTCGTACCGCACGACACGTCCGGCATCCGCGCGGCCCTGGCCTTCGTCATGGTGCTGATCTATTTCTTTTATGTCCTGCTGACGCTGAAGGCCTCAGAAAAACTGGTCAAGGACGGTCATGCCACCGAGGCGCACCAACCCATGCTGCTCAGCCGCCTCGGCCTGCCGGAACACCTGTTCACCATCCTCCTGCAGTTGGGCATCGGGCTGGCGCTGTTGATCGCCGGCGCGCGCGGCTTCATCCACGGCATCGAGGAGGCCGCCCCGCTGCTCGGCATCTCCGCCCTGCTGTTGAGCCTGATGGTCGTGCCCGTCGCCACGGAGCTGCCGGAGAAGGTCAACTCCATCCTCTGGATCCGCCGCCACAAGGATACGCTCGCCTTCGGCAACATCACCGGCGCCATGGTCTTTCAGGGTACCCTGTTGCCGGCCATCGGCATCCTGCTCACCCCCTGGGCGCCGCAGAAGGAGGTGCTGGCCGGCGTGGTGATCACCCTGTTGGCGGCCCTATGGCTGAGGCTGATGCTCGCGCGCGGGCAGCTCAGGGTGTGGATGCTCGCGGTCAATGGGATGCTCTACGCCACCTATCTCGCCATCGCCCTGAGCTGAGGGCGCAGCGCCCCCTCATGGCCCTTGGCGTGCCCTCAAGTTTACGCCGCAGTTGCCGATGATGCGGACATTGAATCCGTCACGCTTCGGCCATGAAAAACCGCATCCAGCCGACCACAGTCGAGCGCCGCATGCGCGAGGACGACTTCATCGTCTCCAAGACCGACCTCAAGGGGCGCATCAGCTACGGCAACCGTATCTTCATCGAGTTTTCCGGCTACTCGGAGGCCGAGCTGTTGGGCGCCCAGCACAACATCATCCGCCACCCGGACATGCCGCGCGGGGTATTCAAGCTGCTGTGGGACACGATCAGCGCCGGCCAGGAGTGTTTCGCCTATGTGAAGAACATGGCCCGGGACGGCAGCTTCTACTGGGTGTTCGCCCACGTCACACCCAGTTACAGCCCCGAGGGCAGGATCGAGGGCTACTACTCGGTGCGGCGCGCGCCACACCGCGAGGCCGTGCGCCGGATGGAGGACATCTATGCACAGATGCGACAGATCGAGCAGCGCGCAGGCCCCAAGGACGCCCCCGCCGCCTCGATCGCCTTTCTGCAGGACCTGCTGGCCGGCCACGGCACCGATTATGACCGCTTCGTGCTCGGCCAGGAGTTGACATGACCCCCCTGCAACATCGTCTGTCGTTCACCGCCGGGTGCAACCTCTCGCTCTGGGTTGTCGCCGGAGCCGCGCTCCTCCTGGCGGGGGCCAGCCTTTGGTGGCTCTTGCTGCCCAGCGCCGGCATCGCCGTGACCTGGCTTTCGCTGGCAGGCAGTCGGGCGATGCGAAGCGGTTTGGTCCAACTGCGCTCACTCACCGATGCCATCGTCATGGGGCGCTTCAACCAGCGTCTGACCCACATCCACACCCTGTCGCCCAGCCTGCAGCCGATCGCCTGGTCGTTGAACGAGATGCTCGATCAGCTCGAGGCCTTCAACCGCGAACAGGCCGCCAGCTTCCGCGCCCATCTCGACCGCCGTTTCCATCGGCTCACGCTACAGGCCGGACTGCACGGCGGCTTCAGCCGGGGTTTGGAAAATCAGAACAGGCTGCTCAAGGCGATGGCCGAGAACATGCGCAGCCAGATGCGCAATGCCCTCCTGGGCCGGGCGCACGACCTGAACACCCAGAACCTGCTGAAAAATCTCTCTTCCACCCAAAACGACCTTTTGCAGATCACCCAGGCCATGCAGCAGGTGGTGCAAGAAGCGGCACAAACCCGGCAGGATGCAGAGTCCAGCCAGGCGAAGGTGGAGCAGGTGGTGGCGGAACTCGACGACATCCGCGCCCGCGTCGAACACGCCGCCCAAGCGATCGCCGGACTGAACGCGCGCGGCGACGAGATCCAGCAGGCGGTATCACTCATCAACACCATCGCCGACCAGACCAATCTGCTGGCGCTCAACGCCGCCATCGAGGCTGCGCGTGCCGGCGAGGCGGGGCGCGGTTTCGCCGTGGTGGCCGACGAGGTGCGCAAACTGGCCGAGAAGACCAAGGATGCCTCGGTGTCCATCGGCCGGGTGATGGAGGGGCTGCTCGGCGAGGCCGCCACCATGTTGACCGACTCTGCCGCCATGCGCGAACGCACACAAAGCTCGAGCCGGACGGTCGCCGAGATGGCGAGCCGCTTCGCCCAGTTCTCGCGTGCCGCCGGCGCCACCGTCGAGCGCCTGGAACACGCGCTGGACAAGAGCTTCGTGTCGCTGGTGAAGGTCGATCACGTGGTCTACAAACAGCGCGCCTACATGACCCTGAGCACCAACCGCGAGGCGGTTGAACACGTCAGGGCGGTCGAAGTGGACAATCACGGCTGCCGGCTTGGGCGCTGGTACGATGGTGAAGGCCGGGAGCGTTTCGGCGCGACGACCGCCTACCGCGAGCTGGATGGGCCGCACCACCAGGTGCACCACGCCGCGCACGCAATCCTGGATCTGCTCGCCGAGAACTGGGCCGAGGACGGTGCGGTGCAGGCGCGCATCCGCCATGCCTTGGAGGAGATGGAGGCGGGCAGCGAAGCGGTCATGCATGCCCTCGACCGCATGGTGGCGCAAAAGCATGGGACGGGCTGAGACCGCCGCGCCCGGCGTCATTCCATCCCCAAACGCTCCAGGCGGTAGCGCAGACTGCGGAAGGTCACTCCCAACAGACGGGCGGCGGCGGTCTTGTTGCCGCCGGTGCGAGCGAGTGCCGCCAGGATGGCCTCGCGTTCCACCTTGTCCAGGTAGTCCTGCAGCGGCAACTCCGTTCGGCCGGCCGGGCCCTCGGCCGGCTCATGTGACTCGGGCGTGAGGTTGAGGTCGGCGGCAACGATCTGCCCCCCCTCGCTCAAAGCGAAGGCACGCTCCAGAATGTTTTCCAGCTCGCGCACATTGCCGGGAAAGGAATAGCGTCTGAGTGCGTCCAGGGCGTCGTCCGTGAGCCGGGGCAGGGGTTGGCCTGCGACCGCGGCGAGTCGCTCGGCGATGTGCCGGGCGAGCAGCGGGATGTCCTCCTGGCGCTCGCGCAGCGCCGGCATCCTGAGTTCGATGACGTTGAGGCGGTAATACAGGTCGTGGCGGAAGCGGCCGGCCTCGACGGCACGCCCGAGGTCCTGATGCGAGGCACTGATCAGGCGCACATCCACCGCTTCCTCGTCGATACCGCCGACACGCCGCACACGACGTTCCTGGATGGCACGCAGCAGTTTCACCTGCATCGCCATGGGCAACTCGGCCACCTCGTCGAGGAACAGCGTGCCGCCGGATGCGGCCTGGAAAAAGCCTTCCCGGTCGGTGTCCGCGCCGGTGAAGGCGCCCTTCCGGTAGCCGAAGAACTCGCTTTCCATCAGGTTCTCCGGGATCGCGCCGCAGTTCACTGCCACGAAGGGTTTGCCGGCACGCGGTCCCAGGGCATGGATGAGGCGCGCGGCCACTTCCTTGCCGGTGCCGGACTCGCCGGAGACGAATACCGGCGCCTGGCTGCGCGCAAGCTTGTCGATCCTGGCGCGGATGCTCTGCATGGGCGCGGATTCGCCAATCAGTCGGGGGGCGTCCCTGCCGACCTTGGGACCGTCCGGCACCTTGAGGGCGGTCTTGACCAAGGTGCGCAGCACGTCCAGCTTGACCGGCTTCATCAGGTAATCGAAGGCACCCGCCTTGAGGGCGGTGATGGCGTTTTCCGTGCTGCCATAGGCGGTGATCACCGCCACCGGCGTCGACGGGCTCTGCTGTGCGACGCAGCGCACCACCTCCAGCCCCTCGCCGTCGGGCAGACGCATGTCGGTGAGCACCAGATCGAAACGCCGCCTGCCGAGCTGGGCGCGTGCCGTGGCCACATCCTCGGCGGTGACGGTCTCCAGACCCATGCGCAGCAGGGCCAGCTCCAGCACCTCGCGCAGGTCGGGCTCGTCGTCGACGATGAGGATGCAGGGTGTGCTCATGGCTGTGCGCTCATCTCCTTGTCGAGTCGTTCGCCCGGTCGTGCCGGCACGGAATTCGTCCCCCCGGCGGGCGGCTCGGATGACTGCTCCGTGTCAGGGACACAGCTCACCCGAAAGAGGGCCCCACCCGCCTTGTCCACGTAGCGCAGCGTGCCGCCGTTGGCCTCGGCGAGCTCGCGTGCAATATACAGCCCCAGCCCCGTGCCGCGTGAATCGGTGGTGTAGAAGGGCTCGAACAGGCGCTGCTGCATCTCTGGCGAGACCGGTTCACCGTTGTTGAACACGTCGATCAGCACCATGCCTTCGACAGCGGCGGCGCTCAACTCGATGCTGCCCGGCTCGCGCGTGCAGTAGCGCCAGGCGTTGCGGATCAGGTTCCAGAGGATCTGGGTCAGGTGCAGGCGGTCGAAACGCACGCGCAGATTGGCAGACGCGGACAGAGTGATGACGCCCAGGGGTACGCGTTCGGCCTGTGTGCAATGGGCGACGAAATCGCGCAGGAACGCCTCGATCGGGATGGATTCCTGCTGCATGCGGTCGCGCCGGTTGAGCGACAACACGTCCTCCACCAGTCCGTTGAGGCGCTTGGAGTTGTCGTCGATGATGCGTGTGAGCCTGGCCATGGTCGGCGTCGAAGGCTCCTCCTCGAGCAGGGCAGCCGCCTGCTGGATGGCCGCCAGGGGGTTGCGGATCTCGTGCGCCAGGTTGGCGGTGAGCCGGCCCAGCGCGGCGAGCTTCATATTCTGGGCCTCACGTTCCAGTTCGGTCATGTCCCGGAGCAGGATCATGGCACCCGTGGTCCGCGTCGGCTCCAGTTCGGTGAAGCGGGCACGCAGCCTGCGTCCCTCGCCGCCCGTCGTGAACGGGGCCTCGGGATTGGTGCCGCTGGTGCGCCAGTACTGCCAGAGCAGGGCCAGGGCGGGGGAACAATGACTCAGGCAGGCGTGGGGAAAGATCCGACTGTTGAGCAGCTGCTCCGCACGACTGTTGTGCTGCAGGATCTCGCCTGTGGCGTCCACCACCAGGATGCCGTCGTGCAATTCCTGGATGACCCAATCGTTGATCCGGGCCAGGCTCTCCGCCTGGGCGGCCTTCTCGCCGGCGAGCTGGGCCGAGCTGAGGGCACCCTTGGCAAGAACGTGCGAAAACCCGGACACCGTGAAAAAACCCACGGCCAGCAGGCCAGCCCGCATGTAGCCGTCGATCGCCCCATGCCAGAGCGCGGTCTGCAGGGTCTGCTCCACCAGCACCGCCAGGGCACCCAGGGCCGCCAGCAGCAGCACCATGCGCGGGTGGGGATGCATCCCGGCCGCCGCCATGGAGACGATCAGCAGCAAGCCGATGCCACTCGCATTGCCGCCCGACAGGCCCATCAGGCAGGTGATGAAGGCCACATCGGTGCCCACGTGCAGGAACAGCTGCTGGTGGAAGGCAGGCCGCCGGGCGACCAGTACTTGGCCGAGCACCCAGGTCACCAGCCCATACATCAGACCGGCCAGCATCAGCCAGCGCGGATCGGCCTCCTCGAGGCGGGAGGTGTGGACATAGAACGGGGCCAGCAGGAAAAACAGGGCGAGGAAGCCGCGGAAGCGGTTGAGGTGATGCAGGGAGCGCCAGAAACTGTCAGGATAGTCCACGCTCCCGAGCAGGGGACTCGCCATCAGGCCTCGTTCTGGCGGCGGTGTTCCTCGCCGCAGTAAAACCGACCACGGCTCAGGATGGCCTCGGAGCGTGGCAGGTTCACACCGCAGACTTGGCAGCGCACCATATCCTCAACCTTGGCCTCGCGGGCTTTCTCCTTGGGCAATTCGCCGCGCCGGGCGGCACTCTTCATCAGCAGGACAACGACCACGACGACGGCGATGACCAGCAGCCACTTAAGCACGATCCAGCCCGTTCTTGTGGGTGTCGTTGATGCGGATGAGCAGCTGCTTGAAGGGGAAATCCGGGCCGTAGCGGTTCAGCACCTGCATGTAGGCGAGGTCCTTGCCGGTGGGAAACTGGTAGGTATCGGCCACCATTTCGTCGTACATCCTGCGCAGCACGCCATCGAGCAGATCGAGCAGGCCGGACCAGCGCTCCATGTATTCGGGCTCATACTCGATGCTGGCGCGCATCTCGTCCACCTCGTACACCGCCTGGTGCACCAGGTCCACGTACTCGTCGTAGGTCGTCGGTTTCTTCATGGCAGAGGTTTTCGTCGATAAGCGATGCGGAATATACCGCATTCCGCCACCCTTCCTGGAACTCGTCGATGACACATGCAATCACTCCCGGCACCCGCACCGGACAAGGGTTCGGCCAGGGCCACGTCTCATGCCGGCAGGCGCGTCTGCCACTCACTGCTCCGGGATCCGGCTGCTGGAACAATGCGCTGCGCGCCTCGATGGCGCTCAATGACTGTATAGACGCCTCGAACAGGCGGCGGAACCGTCGGCGCGATCAAGACGATGCCGGGTCCGGAGCAGGTGTCTGCGATGTGCGCAGTCCGGTCGTCAGTGCCCGAATATCGGCCTCTTCCAGGGTCTCCCTCTCGAGCAGGGCCTGGGCGCTCTTTTCGAGGATGTCGCGGTTGGCCTCCAGGATGCCCAGCGTGCGCGCGAACACTCCCATGACGATGCCACGGATGGCGGCGTCGATGCGGGTCTGAGTGGATTCCGCCACCCGGCAGCCGCCGGCCACCTGTTCCTGCACGTCGAGAAAGCGCGGCCGCTGCGCCTCGAAGGCGATGTAGCCGAGGTCTTCGTCCATGCCGTAACGGGTGATCATGTCGCGGGCGATGTCGGTGGCACGGGCCAGGTCATCCGCGGCACCGGTGGACAGCTCGCCGAAAACCAGCTTCTCCGCTGCCCGCCCGCCCAGCAACACGGCGATCTTGTTTTCCAGTTCGCGCCGGGTCATGAGGTAGCGGTCCTCGGTGGGGCGCTGCAGGGTGTAACCCAGGGCGCCCACTCCGCGCGGCACGATGGAGATCTTGTGCACCGGGTCGCTGCCTGGCAGCGCCAGGGCGACCAGGGCGTGGCCCATCTCGTGGCAGGCCACGGTGCGCCGCTCGTGTTCGTTGAGCACCCGGTTCTTGCGCTCCAGGCCGGCGACGATGCGTTCGAAGGCAGCGGTGAAGTCAGGCATGGCCACCGCCTCGGCCTTGCGCCGGGTGGCGGCAAGCGCCGCCTCATTGATGAGGTTGGCGAGGTCGGCCCCGGAGAAGCCGGTGGTGAGGGCGGCCACCTCTTCCAGGTCCACGTCGGGAGCGAGCTTCACCTTGCGCGCGTGCACCTGCAGGATCGCATGCCGGCCCTTCCTGTCCGGCCGGTCCACCAGCACCTGGCGGTCGAAACGGCCGGCGCGCAGCAGGGCAGGGTCGAGGATCTCCGGCCGGTTGGTGGCGGCCAGGATGATCAGCCCCACCGAGCTGTCGAAGCCGTCCATCTCGGTGAGCAGTTGGTTGAGGGTCTGCTCGCGTTCGTCATGACCGCCCACCAGGCCGCCGGCGCCGCGGGCGCGACCCAGGGCATCCAGCTCATCGACGAAGATGATCGCCGGGGCCTTGGCGCGGGCCTGCTCGAACAGGTCGCGCACCCGCGCCGCGCCGACGCCGACGAACATCTCGACGAATTCCGAGCCGGAGATGGAGAAGAAGGGTACCCCGGCCTCGCCCGCCACCGCCTTGGCCAGCAGGGTCTTGCCGGTGCCGGGCGGGCCCACCAGCAGCACGCCCTTGGGGATGCGCGCGCCGAGACGCCCGTATTCCTCGGGATGTCTGAGAAAATCAACCACCTCGGACAGTTCGGCCTTGGCCTCGTCCACCCCGGCCACGTCCTCGAAACTCACGCCGGTATTCTGTTCGACGTAGACCTTGGCGCGGCTCTTGCCGATGCTCATGAATCCCCCCATGCCCTGCTTTTCGGCGAACCTGCGGAACAGGAAGAACCACACGGCGAAGAAGGCCACCGCCGGCAACACCCAGGAGAGCAGGTCGCGCAGGAAGGTGTTCTCGACCACCCGCGTGTAGGGCACGTCATACTGTCCCAGGCGGGCGGCCAGATCGGGTTCGACACGGTTGGCGACGATCACGGTCTTGCCCTTGTCGTCGGGCGCTTTGAGCTTGCCGGTGAGGGTGCGGTCGCTCACCAGCACCTCCGCCACCCTCCCCTCCGCCAAGGCCTGCTCGAATTCGCTGTAGGGCACGGGCTGCATGGTGCTGGCGGCCTGCCACCAGTTCTGCAGCATCAGCAGCAGCACGAGGGCGAGAAGCCAGTAGCCGAGGTTCCAGGTTTGCTGCTTGTCCATGCGTGTCTCCTCAACGAGGGCGATGTTTCAATGTCAGAACCTCCCCGCTGCCGGGGGCGGCATGGATGACGGGTGCTCGATCCGACGCGCCGAACCTTGTCTACAGAGGGGATTCCGCGGGTCATGCAAGGCATCAGCCACGGCGGCCGAAAGGCCGATCCGCCGATCAACCTGGCGAACCAGCATCAGGCCGCCGTCCGCGCTGAGTGCGCCGCCTTCGAAGTTGGCCTTGATCACCCTGCGCCCGAGACGCCCAAAATCCAGTTCATCGGCGGTGCACTTCGGCATCGGCACAGCCCCTCACAAAGTCTTCTCCACGCGCTGATTCTATGCGGGTTTCAAGGCTGTGCCGACCTCATTCGGGTGAAATATCCGGCTTGGCGACTTCCGGTGTCGTGCTGAAACCCGACCACGGACCATGTCCGGATGTCGGGCCGACGGACATGGCGACGCCACCCCGAAGCATGAATGTCGCCATGTCCGTTCCCTCACCCCCAGCCCCTCCGGCCCGCTCTCCCCCATGGAGAGAGGCGGCGCGAGCCTCCCCTCACTCTTGGGGGGAGGGGTCGGGCAGCTTGCCACGCGCGTGGACGAGTTCTTGAGCGAGCCTCCCCTCCCCCTTGGGGGGAGGGGTCGGGGGAGAGGGATGGGGAGGGCGCTTCGTGGTCGCTTGCGCGACATTCGCGCCGAGGAAACGCCGAATAAATTGCTGCGCAGGCGGGGTTTTGTTGCGTGTGTTGGCTTCGGCCGCTCGGCCATGCCTCGCATGACCTTCGCTGCGCTCACGTTGGCCTGCGCCGAAACTTCGCCTTCGGCTCGTTTTAGGATGCTCGCCTGTCTATCTCCTGAATCCGTGTCGATGCTGCCGGTTGCCCTTGTAGATACTGTTATCCCGGTCAAGCCCCATGCAAAGCTGGATTGAAGGGTTGACCGGACTTCAGCACGCCGAAGGCGACATGCACGAGCTTGCGCATCATGGCGCCGATGATCAGACGGGGCGGTTTGCCTGCGGCCTG
>CALHRD010000029.1 GCA_938038385.1 uncultured Burkholderiales bacterium | reverse complement strand
GTGTGATATCACCCGTTCACAAATCAAGCTGTCAGCAGACAAGCTGTATGGCGGGGTCGAGGCCGTGCCGTCCGGCGTGGTGCGTATTGCGGAGCTGCAGCACCAGGGCTTTGCCTATATCAAGATCGAGTAATGGGGCTGCCTGGAATAAAGAGACTGCCGGGCAATCTATAACACGTCATTCCCGCACGCGGGACAAAAGCGCGTTGCGCGTTGAACGCCCGAGGGGCGGCCCGCTGGGTGAGCGAAGCGAATCAATCCAGGAAATCTGGCACCACGCCTCGAACAAGGGCTGGATTCCCGCCTGCGCGGGAATGACACGATCGAGTCAGCAAGAGAAGTCTAGTTGTCGTAACCGAGCACCGGGGCCAGCCAGCGCTCGGCGTCTTCAATGCTCATGCCCTTCCTGGCGGCATAGTCCTCGACCTGGTCGCGTGCAATCTTGCCAGTGCCGAAGTAGCGCGCCTCGGGGTGTGCGAAATAAAAACCGGACACGGATGCCGTGGGTATCATGGCAAAACTTTCCGTGATCGAGATACCGGCGTTGCTTACCGGGTCGATCAGTTCCCAGAGAATGTCTTTCTCGGTGTGGTCCGGGCAGGCCGGGTAACCGGGTGCCGGTCGAATACCCCGGTACGCCTCCTTGATGAGTTCCGCGTTATCCAGGTTCTCGGCGCTGGCGTAGCCCCAGAACTCCTTGCGCACGCGTTCGTGCATGCGCTCGGCAAAGGCCTCGGCGAGCCGGTCGGCCAGTGCTTTTAGCAGTATGCTGCTGTAGTCATCGTGGTCGGCCTCAAACTCGGCGACCTTGGCATCGATGCCGATACCGGCCGTGACGGCGAAGGCGCCCAGGTAGTCCTTTACGCCGGAGTCTGCGGGTGCAATGAAGTCTGCAAGTGAATGATTCGGTGCCTGGTTGCGGCGCTTCATCTGCTGGCGCAGGAAGTGAAAAACGCTCTGTACCTCGGTGCGTGAATCATCTGTGTAGAGCGTGACATCGTCCTCAGCGGTGGTGTTGGCCGGGAAGAAACCGATCACGGCACGGGCCGTCAGCCATTTTTCGCGAACGATTTTGTCGAGCATGGCACGGGCATCTGCAAACAGCCGCGTTGCCTCCTTGCCGACCACCTCGTCGTCGAGAATTCCGGGAAACTTGCCGGCCAGTTCCCAGGCCTTGAAGAACGGTGTCCAGTCGATACGATCAACCAGTTCTGCAAGCGGGTAATCAGCGAAGACCCTGATACCCAGAAAGCCGGGTGGCGCCGGTTTGTAACTGGCCCAGTCGGTCTGGAAACGGTTGGCGCGCGCCTCGGCAAGGCTTGCCAGTTTCCTGGCCTGTTGCTGGCCGGCGCGCTGCTCGCGCAGATCCTGGTAACGTTCCTTGATGCCGGCGATATAGGCCTTGCGGTTGTCTGCGCTGAGTAACTTGCTGGCGACGCCGACGGCGCGCGAGGCATCAGCGACATACACCACCGCACCGCGGTACTGCGGATCGATCTTCACCGAGGTGTGAATCTGCGAAGTGGTGGCGCCACCGATCAGCAGCGGCAGGTCCATGCCCAGACGTTGCATCTCCTTGCCAATGTGAACCATCTCGTCGAGTGACGGTGTGATCAGGCCGGACAGGCCGATGATGTCGACGTCCTTTTCGCGGGCTGTCTTCAGGATGGTCTCCGCGGGCACCATGACACCGAGGTCAATGACCTCGTAGCTGTTGCATTGCAGGACCACGCCGACGATGTTCTTGCCGATGTCGTGCACGTCACCCTTCACGGTGGCCATGAGGATGCGTCCATTACTGCTGACATCGCCTTCCTTCTCGGCGTCCATGTAGGGCAGCAGGTAGGCGACTGCCTTCTTCATGACCCGGGCTGATTTCACCACCTGCGGCAGGAACATCTTGCCGGAGCCGAACAGGTCGCCCACCACGTTCATGCCGTCCATGAGCGGGCCCTCGATGACCCGGATGGGGTGGCCGAGCTTGGCGCGCGCCTCCTCCGTGTCCTCGGTGATGTACTGGGTGATGCCCTTGACCAGGGCATGGGTGAGCCGCGCCTCGACCGGCGCGTTGCGCCAGGCCAGGTCCTCGACCGCCTCCTTCGCGCCGCCCTTCACGGTCTCGGCGAATTCCACCAGGCGTTCGGTGGCGTCCGGGCGGCGGTTGAGCAGCACATCCTCGACCCGCTCGCGGAGTTCGGCCGGGATCTCCTCGTACACGCCGAGCTGCCCCGCGTTGACGATGCCCATGTCCATGCCGGCCTGGATGGCGTGGTAGAGGAAGGCGGTGTGGATGGCTTCGCGCACCGGCTCGTTGCCGCGGAAGGAGAAGGATACGTTGGACACCCCGCCGGAGACGTGCGCGTGCGGCAGGTTCTGCCGGATCCAGCGCGTGGCCTCGATGAAGTCCACCGCGTAGTTGGCGTGCTCTTCGATGCCGGTGGCCACGGCGAAGATGTTCGGGTCGAAGATGATGTCCTCGGCCGGGAAGCCGACCTCTTCGGTGAGGATGCGGTAGGCGCGCGCGCAGATGTCGATCTTGCGCTGGTAGGTGTCGGCCTGGCCCTGCTCGTCGAAGGCCATGACGATCACCGCCGCGCCGTAGCGGCGGGCGAGCCACGCGCGGGCCTTGAAGTCCGCCTCGCCCTCCTTGAGCGAGATGGAGTTGATGATCGGCTTGCCCTGCACGCACTTCAGACCCGCCTCGATGATCGACCACTTGGACGAGTCGATCATCACCGGCACGCGGGCGATGTCCGGCTCGGAGGCGACCAGCTTGAGGAAGCGGGTCATGGCCGCCTCGCCGTCGAGCATGGCCTCGTCCATGTTGACGTCGATCACCTGGGCGCCCGACTCCACCTGCTGGCGGGCCACCTCCAGGGCCTCGTCGTACTTGCCCTCCAGGATCAGGCGCTTGAACTTGGCCGAACCAGTGACATTGGTGCGCTCGCCGACGTTGACGAACAGCGACCCCTCGCCGACGTTGAACGGCTCCAACCCAGCCAGTCTGAGCGCTGGCGCGATCTTCGGCAGCGCGCGCGGGGCGCAGCCGGCCACCGCGTCGTGAATGGCGCGGATGTGCTCGGGCGTCGTGCCGCAGCAGCCGCCGACGATGTTGAGCAGCCCGGAGCGGGCCCATTCGCCGATCTGGGCGGCCATCGCCTCCGGCGTTTCGTCGTACTCGCCGAAGGCGTTGGGTAGCCCCGCGTTGGGGTGAGCGCTCACCAACACGTCGGCCTTGTGCGCGATCTCCTCGACGTGCGGGCGCAGCTCCTTCGCCCCCAGGGCGCAGTTGAAGCCGAAGGAAAAGGGCTGGGCGTGGCGCAGGGAATTCCAGAACGCCTCGGCGGTCTGGCCGGACAGGGTGCGGCCCGAGGCGTCGGTGATGGTGCCGGAGATCATGATCGGCCGCCGTTCGCCCGTGTCGTCAAAGTACTTGTGCAGGGCGAACACCGCCGCCTTGGCGTTCAGGGTGTCGAACACCGTCTCGATGAGCAGCAGGTCGGCGCCGCCCTTGATCAGGCCGTCGGCGGCGACGTGGTAGGTCTCGACCAGCGCCTCCCAACTGATGTTGCGAAAGCCAGGGTCGTTCACGTCCGGCGAGATGGACAGGGTGCGCGAGGTCGGCCCCAGCACGCCGGCCACGAAGCGCGGCTTGTCCGGCGTGCGTGCCGTGAACTCGTCGGCCACCGCACGCGCCAGCCGCGCCCCTTCGTAATTGAGTTCGTGGACCAGCGCCTCCATGCCGTAGTCGGCCATGGACACGGCATTGGCGTTGAAGGTATTGGTCTCCAGGATGTCCGCCCCCGCCTCCAGGTACTGGGCATGGATCGAGCGGATCGCCTCCGGCCGGGTCAGGGTGAGCAGGTCGTTGTTGCCCTTCACGTCGCGCGGCCAGTCGGCGAAGCGCGCGCCGCGATAGTCGGCCTCGGCGAGCTTCAGGCGCTGGATCATGGTGCCCATGGCGCCGTCCAGGATCAGGATGCGGCGGGCGGCAAGGGCCTGCAGTTCAGCGGTGCGGTCGGGCATGGGAATCAAGGACTTGGCGTAATTACGGATTGTAACACCCGCGACTTGGGCGGCCGTTCCGCCGGCGGCCTCGATCCGTCCTACAATGCGGGAAATTCCAATTGCGCAGACACACCATGCAGCACCTGACCCCCAAGGAAACCTACGCCTTTCTCCAGGACCATCCCGACGCGGTGTTCATCGATTGCCGCTCGGAGTTCGAATTCCTGTTCGTCGGCCACCCGGTGGGGGCCATCCTGATCCCCTGGTACGAGGGGATCAACTGGGACCTCAACCCCCACTTCCTGGGCCAGGTGCGCATGGCCGCCTCGCACCACCGGCCGGTGATCCTGATCTGTCGCTCGGGCAACCGTTCAAAGGAGGCCGGCGAGTTCCTGGAGCGCAACGGCTTCACGGATGTCTACAACGTGCTCTACGGTTTCGAGGGGGAGCTAGACGAGCACCATCGCCGTTCGTCCAAGAACGGCTGGCGCCACGACGGCCTGCCCTGGGAGCAGTGCTAGGCTGAACGCCAGCGGGCCGGCAAACCCGCCCGCCCACTGCCAGGTTGGAACCCGTTTCCCGGTGCAGAAATGCGTGACTCGCGCCCGCCGCAGCGCGGGGTTCAGGACTTGCGGGCCATGCGCTGCTTGTGCCGGTTCAGACTGCCGGTGAGTTCGGAGATGATCTCGCCGGCGGCATGGATGATCTGGTTGGGGGTGAAGCCGCAGTGGTGCATTTCCTTATAGAAGGCCTTGGCCAGCATGCGCGCCACCCGTTCTGGATCGTGCGCGGTGAGACGGGTCATGGACCGACTGTCGCCTTGGCCTTCCAGGGTGAGGGCCATCTGTGCAAAACGTGAATCCAGCATGCTGGTCAGCCGCATCGTCTGGATCGCGTGTCCGATGACAAGGGCCGCCAATTCCGCCAGCGCCAGGTCGTTTTCGGAAAAGTTCGCGCCTGCCCCCGGTTCACTGACGTTGAGTACCCCCGCCGGCTGGCCGGCGATCATCACCGGGCAGGCCATGAAACTCGCCGACGCCTCCGGCCGGCGGGCCTGGGCGCTGAAATCGGAGCGCGAGATGTCATCGACGCGCACCGGCCGGCCGGTGGCGAGCACGCGGCCGGCGATGCAGTCATCCTCGGCGGCCTCCTCACTCCAGGCGGCGTCGGGGAGGGTGCCGTGCAGCGCCACCAGGCGCAGGCGGGTCCGCCGCTCACGGGTCATGTCACGCAGCATCAGTGAGACGCGACCGGCAGACAGCATCTCGCCGATGATGCGGGTCATGGCGTAGAGGGCGTCCTCGAGCGGGCAATCGGCTTCATAGGCGATCAGTTCGCGCAATTTGGCTAGCTTTGGCTGCATGTCGCCCTCCCCGGCGAGGTCTCAGATGCGTCGTGTGTGGTGCTTCATGCTGCGGGGTGCCCGCCTTGCAGCTCGCAATCGCAGGCCGGCCGCATCCGGCAGCAGCCGCAAAGGGTTGTACAAGCATAGAACGCCGCGGTTCTTCTGGCCAGCGCGTGTCCTGTCGCGTGTGGCCGGCAAGGCATTGGCGGGTAGTCGGACAGACCGGGCGCCGGCCGCAGGAAACGGCACTGGTGCCCAAGGCGCTGGGTGGGGCTGGCTCCGCAAGCGCCGGGTGGCGTGTCTCCCGAATCCGTGTCGATCTCGACCAAGCCTGTGTGGGTCGGACTCAAGTGCGACGGGTTGGGTGTCGGGCTGAAGCCCGACCTACAAGGCAACCGGGAGCATCGACACGCATTAAGGTGTCTGGTATCGGGCCTGTGGCGTAGCCCGATGCGGCGGACGAATCAGCCGCAGGCGGCCGCATGGAATTGGCGGAGACGGAGGGATTCGAACCCTCGATACAGGTTTTGGCCCGTATGCTCCCTTAGCAGGGGAGTGCCTTCGACCTCTCGGCCACGTCTCCGGTACAGAATCCGGCCAACACGGCCGGATTCGAAGCCGCGCAAGCTTACCCGCGCGGCCGGGCAAAATCAATGCAAACGCCTAGGCAGTGCCTGAATCCGGTCCTAACGCGACACGGTCCGCAGGTCGGGCTTCGGCCCGACACCCCCGCATAGTCCGTAGGTCGAGCTTCAGCCCGACACCGAGAGCGTTGGAAAAGCGTCGCAAAAGCGTTGGAAAAGCGTCGGACTGAAGTCCGACCTACGCGAGGTTGGTCGTGACCAACACGGATCCAGGTGGTCGTTCATCCGGTTTCGGGAGTTTCGTTGCTCAACGCCCCCTGGTAGGCCACTGCATGCCATCGTCCCAGCGCTAGGCCGAAGCCGGTTGATCCAGCCCGAAGGCCTGATGCAGGGCGCGAACTGCCAGTTCCATGTATTTGTCGTCCACCACCACCGAGATCTTGATCTCGGAGGTGGAGATCATCTGGATATTGATGTTCTCGTCGGCGAGGGCCTTGAACATCTTGCTGGCGATACCCGCGTGGGTGCGCATGCCCACCCCGACGATGGAGACCTTGGCGATCTTGTCGTCACCCAGCACGTCGCGCGCGCCGATGGCGGTCTTGACCATGCTCAGCACATCCATGGCCTTCTTCAGTTCGTTGCGGTGCACGGTGAAGGAAAAATCGGTGGTGCCGTCCACACCCACGTTCTGCACGATCATGTCCACGTCGATGTTGGCCTCGGCGATGGGGCCCAGGATGTGGGCGGCGATGCCCGGCCTGTCGGGCACGCCGACGATGGTGAGCTTGGCCTCGTCGCGGTTGAAGGCGATGCCGGAGATGACGGGTTGTTCCATGTTTTCTTCCTCGAATGTGATGAGCGTGCCCTCGCCTTCGTCCTCGAAGCTGGACAGCACGCGCAGCTTGACCTTGTACTTGCCGGCGAATTCCACCGAGCGGATCTGCAGCACCTTGGAGCCCAGGCTGGCCATCTCCAGCATCTCCTCGAAGGTGATGGTCTTGAGCCTGCGCGCCTCGGGCACGATGCGCGGGTCGGTGGTGTAGACGCCATCCACGTCGGTGTAGATCTGGCACTCGTCGGCCTTCAGCGCCGCGGCCAGAGCCACGCCGGTGGTGTCGGAGCCGCCGCGGCCCAGGGTGGTGATGTTGCCCGCCGCGTCCACACCCTGGAAGCCCGCCACCACGACCACGTGGCCGCTGTCCAGATCGCGGCGCAGGTTCTCCTCGTCGATGGCGAGGATGCGCGCCTTGGTGTGGGCGTCGTCGGTGAGGATGCGCACCTGGCCGCCGGTGTAGCTCTTGGCCCTGAGACCGAGGTCCTTAAGCGCCATGGCCAGCAGCGCGATGGTGACCTGCTCGCCGGTGGAGAGCAGCACGTCCAGCTCGCGCGGGTCGGGTTCCTTCTGTATCTGCTTGGCGAGATCGATGAGCCGGTTGGTCTCGCCCGACATGGCCGAGACCACCGCCACCACCTGATGCCCGAGGGCCTTGAATTTGGCGACACGCTCCGCCACGTTGCGGATACGCTCGATGGAGCCCACCGAGGTGCCGCCATATTTCTGCACGATGAGTGCCATGGGTCTGCTTGTTCTGCAAAAGGCCCAGATATTACAGCAGCCCCGCAGGTGCCCGCCAGCGTGGCGGGGATTGAAACTTTCCTGCCGCGCCCTTAGTCTTAGTGGCGTTTTCCACAACCCGTGAAGGACGAAGTAGCCATGCCGACTACCTACGAAGTGTCGACGATCAACACCTCCGTTGCCTCCGCGGTGCAGACCAACAAGGTCCTGCGCAATACCTACATGCTGCTGGCCATGACCCTGCTGTTCAGTGCCGTCATGGCGGGTGTATCCATGGCCATGGCGGTACCTTACGGTGCCAGCCTCGTCAGCAGCCTGATCGCACTCGCATTGCTGTGGTTCGTCGTGCCGCGCACCGCCAACTCCGCCGCCGGCATAGGTGTGGTATTCGGAGTCACCGGCCTGCTCGGCTTCGGCTTGGGTCCGGTTCTGAACCACTACCTGAGTCTCGCCAACGGTCCGCAGATCGTCATGCTCTCGCTGGGCATCACCGGCGCCGCCTTCACCGGGCTCTCCGGTTATGCCCTGGTGACGCGCAAGGACTTCAGCTTCATGCGCAGTTTCCTGATGATCGGCATCCTGGTCGCCTTCATCGCCGGTATCGTCTCACTGGTGGCGGCGCTGGTGGGCTATCCGATGCCGGCCCTGGCGCTCACCGTCTCGGCCATGTTCGCCCTCCTGATGTGTGGTCTGATCCTCTGGCAGACGGGCGAGATCGTCAACGGCGGCGAGACCAACTACGTACTGGCCACCGTCACGTTGTACGTGTCGATCTACAACCTGTTCACCAGCCTGCTGCATCTGTTGGGCGCCTTCATGGGCGAACGCGACTGACAGCGGTTCATCGCCGAGCGAAAAGGCGGCCATGGCCGCCTTTTCTATTTCCGCCGCTCGAACAGGGCGATGGATTCGACGTGCGCCGTGTGCGGGAACATGTTGGCCACGCCCGCTGCCTTGAGGCGGTAGCCCTTGGTATGCACCAGCACGGCGGCATCGCGCGCCAGCGTGGCCGGGTTGCAGGAGACGTAGACGATACGCCGCGGCCCGGACGACTCGGGCAGGGACTTGACCAGATCGATCGCTCCGTCGCGCGGGGGGTCGACCAGCCATTTGTCGAATCGGCCGAGGGCGGCGAGGATGCCCGGCGCGATCTGGAACAGGTCCATGTATTGAAAGCGGCAACGCCCGGCAAGACCATTGCGCGCGGCGTTCTCCATACCCCGCTGTACCAGCGGGAATGAACCCTCCATGCCCAACACCTCGGCCCCGCGGCGGGCGATGGGCAGGGTGAAGTTGCCCAGGCCGCAGAAGAAATCGGCGATGCGCTCACCCGGTCGCGGGTCGAGCAGGGTAATGGCCCTGCGCACCAGCATGCGGTTCATGTCCTGATTCACCTGCGTGAACTCGGTGGGGCGGAAGGGTAGGGTGAGACCGAATTCCGGCAACCGGTAGTCGAGCGTCGGTGCGTCGAGCGGGTGGAAGGGGTGTGCGCTCTCCGGCCCCTTGGGTTGCAGCCAGATCTGCACGCCGCAACGCTCGGCGAAGTCGCGCACCCTGGCTGCGTCCGCGGCGGTGAGGGGTTCGAGGATGCGCAGCACCAGCACGCTGACCGCATCGCCCACCGCCACCTCGATCTGCGGCAGCCGGTCGCGCACGCTGAGCCCCGCCACCAGCGCGCGCAGTTCGGGCAGCAGCCGCCCCACCTGCGGCGGCAGCACCTCGCAGCCCAGCATGTCCGCGACATAGCTCGAGCGGCGCTCGTGGAAGCCCACCAGCAAGCCGCCCTTCCTGGGGACGTTTCTGACCGAAAGGCGCGCCTTGCGCCGGTAGCCCCAGGTCGGCCCGTGGATGGGGGAGAGCATGATGTCGGGCGCGACCTTGCCGATGTGCGCAAGACAGTCCTCCAGCACGCGTTGCTTCGCCGCCACCTGGGCGGCCTCGTGCAGGTGCTGGTGGGTGCAGCCGCCACAGATGCCGAACCAGCGGCAGCGCGGTTCGACACGGTAGGGACTCGGCTCGAGGATGCGCGTGACGCGGGCCTGCTCGTAGCCGGGCTTTTTGCGGTAGGTTTCCGCCTCGACGAGTTCGCCGGTCAAGGCGCCATCGACGAAGACGGCCTTGCCGTCGCGATGCGTGACACCGCGTCCCTCGTGGTCGAGGGATTCGATCTTCAGGGTTGGGTTCATGCCTGCCAGGCCGCCAGGAATTCCTGCCAGTGTGCCGCACCGCTGGCGGCCAGCGTGTCCCGCACCAGGGCGATCTCCGAGGCGTACTGCTCGCGGGTGAGTGCGCCGCGCATGTGCTGGAAGCGCAGGAAGACCAGATGGGTGTTGACCACGTCGGTCTCGCAGTAGTCGCGGATGGCGGCGATCTCGCCGCGCTGGTAGGCCTCCCAGACCTTGGCGCCGTCCATGCCCAGCTTGCCGGGGAAACCCAGCAGCTTGGCGAAATCGTCGAGCGGGACATAGGCGCGCGGTTGGTACAGCGCCAGCAGGTCCATCAGGTCCAGGTGGCGGGTGTGATAGCGGCTGATGTAGTTGTTCCACTTGAAGTCGCGGTCGTCATCGCCCAGGTCCCAGTAGCGCGGTGCCGTGACCCCGTGCAGCATGGCCCGGTAATGCAGCACCGGCAGGTCGAAGCCGCCACCGTTCCAGGAGACGAGTTGAGGCGTGTAGCGTTCGATGCCGTCGAAGAAACGCTGGATGATCTCGGCCTCGCCGGCGTCCGGCTCGGAGAGTGAAAATACCCGGAAACGCCCGTCTTCGCGCAGGGCGCATGAGATGGTCACCACCCGCTGCAGATGCAAGGGCAGGAAGTCGGAGCCGCCGGTCTGCTGCCGGCGGAACAGCAGGGCCATCTCCGCCACGTCGTGGTCCGATATCTCCGGGCCGGCATTGTAGAGTCGACGCAACCCCGGCACGTCGGGGATGGTCTCGATGTCGAAGATCAATAGGGGCGTCATGCGGATCGGTGGGATAATTTCGGATGATTTTAGCGTGAAAGTCGGCGCAGCCGGCTTACGAAGCTCCCCTCCCCCGCTGGGGGAGGGGCTGGGGGTGAGGGAACGGACAAGGCGACATTCATGCTTTGGGGTGGCGTCGCCATGTCCGTTAGCGTGAAAGTCGGCGCAGCCGGCTCTCGAAGCTCCCCTCCCCATCCCTCTCCCCCGACCCCTCCCCCCGAGGGGGAGGGGAGGCTAGACCCGGCCTCTCTCCCTGGGGGAGAGAGGCCGGGAGAGAGGGCCGGAGGGGCTCGAGGTGAGGGAATGGACAAGGCGACATTCATGTTTTGGGGTGGCGTCGCCATGTCCGTTAGCCTGTTTGGGAAAGGGCCATGCAGACCCGCTGGGAGGTGGCCGCAGATGCTCAAGACTGGCTGCTACGGGCGCTGACCCACGTGCGCGGGGCAGAAACCGCGGCTTTGGATGCGCGCGGCGTGTTTCACGTCGTCCTGGCCGGCGGTGGCACGCCGCGTCGGCTTTATCAGGCCCTCGCGGGCGAGGCGCATGACTGGCGGAGATGGCAGGTCTGGTTCGGCGACGAGCGCTGTCTGCCGGCAGGCCATCCGGAGCGCAACTGCCGCATGGCTGGGGAGATCTGGCTGGATCGGGTCGGCCTGCCGCCGGCCAACGTGCACGTGATTCCGGCGGAACTGGGCCCCGCTCCGGCCGCCGCGGCCTATGCCCGCGAGCTGGCTGCTGTGGACGCTTTCGACCTTGTCCTGCTGGGGCTGGGGGAGGACGGCCATACCGCCAGCCTGTTCCCGGGTCGGGAATGGGGTGTGGGCGCAGGCGCGGCGGATGTCCTGCCGGTGTACGACGCGCCCAAACCTCCCCCAGAGCGGGTGAGTCTCAGCGCCCGACGCCTGGCGCGTGCGCGGCGGGTGCTGTTCCTGGTCACCGGCGCGGGCAAACGCGGCGCGCTCGCCGCCTGGCGGCGGGGCGAGGCCCTGCCGGCTGCGGCCATCCGGCCGACTGCGGGCGTGGATGTGCTGATCGACAAAGAAGCATGGAGCGAATGATGAACGCGAAACACACATGGGCACTCTTCCCCTTTCTGATGCTGGCGGGCCTGGGCTGGGCGCAGGAGGAGCGGATGAGCAGCCAGCAGGAACAGACCGCGCTGGCGGTGACGATCTACAACGACGACCTTGCCCTGGTGAAGGATCAGCGTCGTGTCCGGCTCGCCAACGGCGACAACCGGCTCGCCTGGCGCGACGTCTCCGCCCGCATCCAGCCCGAGACCGCCCTGCTGCGCAGCCTGGACGGCGGCCGCATCCGGCTTTGGGAACAGAACTTCGATTTCGACCTGCTCAGCCCGCAATCCCTGCTGGCCAAGTCGGTGGGCGAGAGTGTGCGGGTGTTCCGGCCGCCGCATCCCATGACCGGCGTGGAGACCGTGGAGCAGGCCACCGTGCTCGCGGCCAACGACGGCGTGGTGCTCAAGTTCGCCGACCGGGTGGAGACCGGCATCCCCGGCCGGATGGCCTTCAGCGGCGTGCCGGCGAGCCTGCGCGACCGGCCGACGCTGAGCATGCTGCTCCGGCATGATGGCGCGGCGGAGCGCATGCTCGAGCTGTCCTATCTGACCGGGGGGCTCGGCTGGAAGGCCGACTATGTGGCCGAGCTCTCCGGCAAGGAGGACAGCCTCGACCTCAACGGCTGGGTGACGCTGACCAATGTCAGCGGTACGGCCTACCACAATGCCCTGCTGCAACTGGTGGCCGGTGACGTGCAGCGCGTTCGGCCGGAGCCCAAGGCCATGCCCATGCTGCGCGCCATGGCGGCCGAGGCGGCGCCGGACGCGCAGCAGGAGGCCCTGTTCGAATATCACCTCTACACCCTGGAGCGGCCGACCACTCTGCTCGATCGGCAGACCAAGCAGGTGGCCCTGCTCTCCGCCCGTGAGGTGCCGGTCAGCAAGGAATATCTCCTGCAAGGCGCCGATTTCTATTACCAGGGCCAGTACGGCGACCTGGGGCGCAAGCTCAAGACCGCCGTCTTCCTCGAGTTCCAGAACCAGGGCGGCAGTCTGGGCGTGCCGCTGCCCAAGGGCGTGGTGCGGGTTTACAAGAAGGATGCGGCCGGCCGTGCCCAATTCATCGGCGAGGACGCCATCGACCACACCCCGAAGGGTGAAAAGGTCCGCCTCAAGCTGGGCGACGCCTTCGACATCAGTGCCGGGAAGCGGCAGACCGATTACCAGAAGATCGCCGCCTATGGCGGGCGCGGCGGCGTGCACGAGAGCGCCTACGAGCTGACGGTGCGCAACGCCAAGCGCGAGAAGATCGTCATCAAGGTGGTCGAGCCCATCTCCGGCGATTGGCAGATGGTCAGCGAGAGTCAGCCGCACAGGAAGGAGGCGGCCAACACCGCCGTCTGGCAGCTCGCCGTGCCCGCCGAGGGCAAGGCGGTGCTCACCTGGCGGGTGCGGGTGCGTTACTGAGCGTCGCGCGCCAGTGCGGCAAGTTCGGCCGGGCTGAAGCCGGCGGCCAGGCGGGCCGCCTCGTTGAACGGGCGGCGCGGTTTGGGCACGTCGCTGGCCATGACCAGTTCGCGCCAGGTCGCTTCCGGATCGACGCCGCGTTGGACGCAGAAGTAGCGGAACCAGCGGTCGCCGGCGGCCACGTGCGCGATCTCGTCGCGCAGGATGATGTCCAGGATGGCGGCGCCGGCTTGGTCGCCGTGGCCGGCGAGCTTCCTGCGCAGGCCCGGCGTGGCGTCCAGTCCGCGCGCCTCCATGAGCCGGGGTACCAGGGCCATGCGCGCCAGCGGGTCGTGCGCCGTCTTCTCGGCGAGTTCCCACAGCCCGGCATGAGCGGTGAAATCGCCATAGTCGTAGCCAAGGCCAAGCAGGTGATCGCGCAGCAGGCGAAAGTGATACGCCTCGTCGGCGGCCACCTGGAGCCAGTCGGCATAGAAATCCGCAGGCAACCCCTGGAAACGGTAGACCGCATCGAGGGCGAGATTGATGGCCGTGAACTCGATGTGGGCGAGGGCGTGGATCAGGGCGGCGTGTCCCTGGGGATGGGAGAGTTCGCGCCGTGCTACCCGCTCGGGCGGCACGAGTTCCGGCCGGACAGGCCGGCCGGCCACCTGCACGGGCGCCGGCTCGGTCCAGGCGGCGGCTGTGAGATGTCCGGCCTGCCACAGCGCCCAAAGCCCTCGCGTGGCGGCGAGTTTCGCCTCGATGTCGCAGGCGACGAGGGCGCTGCGGGCGGCGGCGTGCAGATTCACCGGCCTCGTGTCTCCAGCCAGTGCAGGGGGTTCGGCAGCCGCCGGGCGAGCAGCCAGCCCACGGCCACGCCGACGGCGTTTGCGAGCATGTCCAGTGCGCTCGCCTGCCGGTAGCCGGTGAGGCCCTGGGCGATCTCCAGGCCAGCGCCCAGGGCAAGCACGCCCAGGGCGACGGCCAGGCGTTTTTCGTGCAGCTGGGCGAACCAGTAGGTGAGCACCAGGTAGCCCAGGGCATGGGCGGATTTGTCCCAGATCTGGACGGCCGCCGGCGGCGGCTTCGGCGTTAATGACAGGTAGATCGTCAGCAACACCATCACCCAACCCATGAGCGCCCAGACGATCCGCCAGTTCGACATGGGCTGATTTCAGAACAGGGCGAGCTGGCCCGGCGGCGACGGCGGCCGGAACAGGTCGCAGCGCAAGGGCGGCGCCTTCGTGGTCAGACCCGTACGCCGGCAGGCCACCTCGAAACGGCGTGCGATCAGGTCGGCGTAGATGCCAGTGCCCCGCTGGCGGGTGAAGAATGCCGCGTCGTAGTCGCGGCCGGCGTGCATCTGCCGCACCAGGCTCATGACATGGGCGGCGCGTAAGGGGTAATGCGCGGCAAGCCAGTCCTGAAAGATCGGCCCCACCTCGTGTGGCAGGCGCAGCAGTACACAGCCCGCAGTCCGGGCGCCGGCGCCGGCCGCCGCCTCGAGCACACGTTCCAGGTCGCGGTCGGTGAGCTGGGGGATGACCGGGGCGACCAGCACGCCGCAGGGAATGCCAGCAGCAGCGAGTCGAGCCAGCGTTGCCAGGCGCCGCTGCGGGCTAGGGGCGCGCGGCTCCATGCGCCGGGCCAGGTCTGCGTCCAGGCTGGGCAGGGAGATGGCCGCCTGTACCAGGCCGTCGCGGGCGAGGTCCGTCAACAGATCGAGGTCCCGCTCCACCAGCGCAGACTTGGTGACCAGGGTGACAGGGTGGCGGCACTCGGCGAGGACCGCCAGCACGCGGCGGGTCAGGCCCAGCTTGCGCTCGACCGGCTGCCAGGGGTCGGTATTGGCGCCTAGGCAAAGCGGCGCCGGAACGTAGCCGGGCCGGGCCAGTTCCTGCCGCAGGCGCTCGTCGATGCCGGTCCTGGCGTGGATCTGCGTCTCGAAGTCGAGGCCGGGCGAGAGACCCTTGAAGGCGTGCCCCGGTCGGGCGTAGCAGTAGATGCAACCGTGTTCGCAGCCTTGGTAGGGGTTGAGCGAACGGTCGAAGGGGATGTCGGGCGAGTCGTTGCGGGTGATGGCGCTCGCCACCGGCTCCTCGATGATGCGGGTGGCGAGTGAGTTTCCGCTATCGTCCTCCTGCCACCAGCCGTCGTCCTCCGCCGACCGCGCCCAGGCCTCGAAGCGGCCCTGCGGGTTGGAGACGGCGCCGCGGCCCTTGATCATCCCCTGGCCTGTGCCTGTTTGCGACGGGGCCGCCTCAACGGTATTCGACCAGTTCCGAGAGGGGCAGGCGCAGCTTCTCGCCGGCCGCTTCGGTGCAATAGCCCAGGGCCAGCACCAGGGCGACCGCGTAACGTCCCGGCTCAAGGTCCAGCAGCCTGGCGACCTCGTCGGCTTTGAAACCGCCGATGGCACAGCTGTCGATGCCGATGCCCGCCGCCGCGGTCATCATGTTGGCTGCCGCGATGTGGCACTGGGTCACGCTCCAGGCGGCCACGTCGGTGGCGGCGTGAAAGCCGCGGTAGTTGGCCAGCGCCCCCGCCAGCTGCTCGCCTGGATATTCGCGGATCAACAGCCGCTGCACGTAGGGGCTGTCCGGGTGCATGTCGGCGAGCTTGGCCAGGATGACCACATCGCAGCTGGCCGTACCGACCTGGGGCTGCTGGAAGCAGGCCGCCTGCAGGGCCAGCTTGTCCTGCGGCGAGGTAAGCACGATGAATTTCCATTGCTCCAGGCCGAAGGATGAAGGGGACAGGCGGCCAGCCTCGAGGATGAACTCCAGGTCGTCCCTGGGGATGTCGCGCCCCGGATCGAACCGGTGACAGGCATGACGGCGGCGGAAGATGTCCAGGAGTTGGGCTTTCATCTCGAAGAGCATGGCATAGTATCGGTACATTGTACCTTCTGCGCGGAGGCGCCCGGTGCTGACCGGGAAACACAAGAGAAATACGGCCGGCTTCTACGACTTCAAGGTGTTGCTGTTTTTGCCCGGCATGAGTCCATCCGGCATACGTGCCCGGCTCGGTTTGAGGCACGGCGTCCTGGAGTTCAACGGTCCCGGTGTGTGGATCACCGTCCTGGCCGATCAGGTCAGCCTCAGGCCGGGGGGGTTCGACGGCAGGCAGTGGGTCCTGTCCTGGCATACCGAGACGGGGCCCGCCTCTGCGCTGCTCAAGGGTGAGGCCGACATGCGGCTCATGCGCAGTATGGCATCGCCTGGGTTGGCCGCGCAGATCGAGCAGGCGCTGAAGATCGTGCACCGACGCAAGCGGCGTTTCCAGTGGTGGATCGGGGCGCTGTCGGTCGCAGTCCTGCTCCCTTTGATGGCGGTGGGGTTGTTCTGGCTCAACTCGGAGCGCATCGCCGGTTGGGCGGCCGGTGAAATCAGCGTGCACGACGAGCGGCGACTGGGGCGCATGCTCTTCGCCCGGATCGAGCCTGGTCTCAAGCTCATCGAGGGTGGGCCTGCCTTGCGCATGGTGCGCGAGCTGGGCGGGCGGCTGACGCAGGGTTCGGCCTATGACTATCGCTGGTACCTGGCCGACAGCCCGGAGGTCGACGCCTACGCCCTGCCCGGCGGCCATGTGGTGGTGTTCACTGGTCTGCTGCGTTTGGCCCACAGCGCGGAAGAAGTGGCGGGGGTGCTGGCCCATGAGGTGCAGCATGTGGAACTGCGCCACACGCTGAAGAACCTCATCCACGATCAGGGCTGGCGTGCCGTGCTGTCGGTGGCCCTGGGGGACATGGGCGGCAGCGTGTGGGCGGACATGGCCCACCGGTTGGGCACGCTCGAGTATGGACGCGATCAGGAACGGGAGGCGGATCTCAAGGCACTGGAGAGCCTGCGCCGGGCTGGTATCGCCCCGCACGGCCTGGTCGACTTCTTCGAGAAGCTCGCGCGCATGGAGGGTATGGGTGTCGCCCTGCTCGCCAGTCACCCTGCCAGCGCGGAACGCATGCGCAACCTGCGTGCGGCCATTGCCGCACAGGGCGGCTATCCCGCCCAAGCCCTTGCCTACGACTGGCACGCCATCCAGCGCAGCCTGCGTGACTAGATCAGAAATGGCAGCAGAAAGATCAGGGTGATGTTGGCCAGACCCAGGGCCAGGTTCGTGCCCACCAGGATGCGGATGCGGTTGAGGGCCGCGCCGCCGGCCTTCCAGTTCTGATCCGCAACGGCCTGGCGCAGCCGGGAGTAGGGGACGAAATAGAGATAGACGAAGATGACGGCCATCACATAGCCCACCGCGAGCATGACGTGGATGTGCACGGGCAGGCCGGCCATGCCGCCCATCTGCTGGATGATGCCGTGGCCGGTGCCGATGAGCAGGATCACCGACAGCCACACCCAGGGGAAGAAACGGCCGAAGACTCCGTTCCATAGGGCGAGGCGCTGGGGTGGCTCCAGCTTGGCGGCAGCGACGGGCCGCAGGCACAGGTAGGCGAAGAACATGCCGCCGACCCACACCACCGTGGACAACACGTGCAGCAGATAGAGCAGTTTCATGATGGTCTCCTCTTCGCCATGACCCGGGTTATGACACCGGTTCCTTCCTGTGAGCTGGCTCACAAGGGAACGGTCCGAACTGGTTTAGAATGAAGCCTCAGGCATACATGGTCAATCCCGCATGAGCATAGCTGGCAGGCCCGTCGCAGGATCCACCCCGCAGCAGGGCCGTACCCATGGTCAGGCAAGTCCTGCTCATTGCAAAGGAATCGATGTTGCATCTCTCTGTGATCTGGCGAGTCTGCGCCAACGCAGCGTGGTCTTCGCGGCCATGCGCGAGGACGAGATCGCCGAGCTGCTTCGGCACGCCCGTGTCATCGAGGCGCCGGCCAGACACATCCTTTTCCATGCCGGCGAGGCGGGCGACAGCCTGTATGTGCTGCTCGCCGGCAAGGTCAAGATCAGTCTGCTCTCCGTGGAGGGCAAGGAGGCCATCCTGAGTCTGCTGGGCGCCGGTGATGTGTTCGGGGAGATGTCACTGCTCGACGGTCTGCCCCGCAGCGCGACGGTGACCAGCCTGGAGGATTGCCGGCTGCTGTTGATCGGGCGCCAGGACTTCGTGCAATTCCTCAAGCGGCACGCGGACGTGGCCCTCAATCTGCTGGCCGCACTCAGCCAGCGGCTGCGCACCACCAACAACCTCGTGGAGAACCTGAGCTTTCACCATCTGCCTTCGCGACTGGCCAGGCTGCTCATGGATCTGGGCCAGCGTCACGGCAAGGTGGAGCCCGCTGGCGTGGAGATCGGTCTGCGTCTGTCCCAGGAGGAATTGGGCAACCTGGTGGGCGCCTCGCGCGAGAGCGTGAACAAGCAGTTACGCGCCTGGGCCGAGTCAGGTTTGCTCGAGTACCAGCAGGGTATTATCGTTATTAAAAAAGTGGATGCGCTGTTCATGTATGCCATGGGCGCATGATCTGTCATGCAGATCCTTCATCATCCCCGTCCATCCGTCGAATCTCCCCGTTGACCTCACCCCGACTTCTCCAACGTTATTCACAGAAAGGACAAGAAAGATGCGCAAGACCCTGTTGATGTTGAGCTCTCTGAGTATCGCCCTGGCCACGGCCGGGCTCGCCCAGGCCCAGACCGGCAGGTTCTATGATCCGACCAACCCGGCCGGTGCCGCCGGGGTGACCACGGGCAAGGACCTGTACAAGACCATCGGCTGTCCGGGTCGGCAGCTGCTCGATCCGCCCTGTCCGGAGGACCGTCCGGCACCGGTCGTCGAGAAGCCGAAGCCCGCTGCTCCGGTGGTCACGCCCAAGCCGGTGGCCAAACCGGATCCCTGTCCGTTGCCTCAGGGTGCCATCGTCGGCGATCTGCCGCCGAACGCACGCGCCGGCCAGTGCTTCGCCAAGGTCATCCGGCCGGCCACCTTCCGCACGGAGACCGTGCGCAAGCTGGTAAAAGAGGCCGGCGAGCGCATCGAGACCGTGCCGGCGGTGTACGAGACCGTGAAGGAAAAGGTTCTGGTCAAGGAGGCCAGCGAGAAGATCGAGATCCTGCCGCCCGTCTACAAGGCGGTGAAGGTGCGTGTCCAGAGCGAGGAGGTGCAGGAGGTCGTGCCCCCCGTCTATGAGACCGTGAAGGAGCGCGTCCTGGTCAAGGAGGCCAGCACCCGCATCGAGGAGGTGCCCGCGGTCTATGAGGAGGTCGAGGAACGGGTCATGGTCAAGCCGGCCTCCAAGCGTGCCATCGAGGTGCCGGCGGTGTACGAGACGGTCACCGAACGGAAGCTGGTGCGTGAGGCCTACACCACCTGGAAGCCAGGCACGGATACCGCCATCCAGCGCCTCGACGAGCAGACCGGGCAGATCATGTGTCTGGTGGAAGTGCCGGCCGAGTACGAGACCATCACCCGTCAGGTGCTCAAGACCCCGGCCACCGTCCGTTACGAGGACGTGCCGGCGGAATACGCCACGGTGAAGAAGACCGTCCTGAAGACCCCCGCCACGACCCGTACCGTGGAAATCCCTGCCGAGTATGCGGAGCGTGAGGTCGTCAAGCTGGTGAAGCCCGCCACGACGGTGACCAAGGTGGTACCGGTGGACTACGAGCGTGAGGTGATGACCATGGTCCAGCCCGCCACCGAGAAGCGCATCCCCATCCCGGCCGAGTATGAAGAGCGCGAGGTCACACGGCTGGTGACGCCCGCGAAAGAGGTGCGCGTACCGGTGCCGGCGGAATACGCCGAGGTGCAGCAGGAGGTCATGGTCTGCCCGGTGCAGGTCTACTGGTCGGAGATCCTCTGCGACGTCAACGCCACGCCGGCCAAGATCGGCGAGATCCAGAAGGCCCTGGCCGCTGCCGGCTTCTACAAGGGGCCGATCAACGGCCAGACCGACGCCCCGACGATGAGTGCCGTGGCCGAGTACCAGAAGGCGAAAGGTTTGCCCATGGACGGCCACATCAACATGGAGACGGTCAAGGCACTGGGCGTGTCGCCGAACTGATCGACCACCCGTTTGCTCCCCGGTCGGTCGGGGGAGCCGACGCAGGCGCCTGTGAGGGCGCCTTTTTTCTTATGCAGCCTGAGTTCACGCGGTACCCATCACTCAGCACTGCATTCAGGCCGCCTTTCTGAGCTGTTTCTGGTAGAGGAATTCCAGCACCTCATGCCGCAGACGATGATAGTGGGCATCCTCGGCCAGGGCCAGGCGGTCGCGCGGGCGCGGCAGGTCCACACTGAGCACTTCGCCGATAGTGGCGGCCGGGCCGTTGGTCAGCATGACGATGCGGTCGGAGAGCAGCACCGCCTCGTCCACGTCGTGCGTCACCATGAGGGTGGTGGCGTGGGTTTCCTGCACGATGCGCATAAGCTCGTCCTGCAGGCTGGCCCGGGTGAGGGCGTCGAGTGCGCCGAAGGGTTCGTCCATGAGCAGCACTTTGGGCTCCATGGCCAGGGCCCGTGCGATGCCGACGCGCTGTTTCATGCCACCGGAGATCTCGTGCGGGTGCTTGTGCATGGCGTGGGTGAGGTGCACCAGCTCCAGGGCCGCCTCCGTGCGTGCCTTGAGCTGTTTCTTCGTCTCCGTGGCGCCGAACACCCGCTCGACGGCGAGGTGGACGTTGCCGAAGCAGGTGAGCCAGGGCAGCAGGGAGTGGCTCTGGAAGACCATCGCCCGCTCCGGCCCGGGCCCCTTGATTTCGCGATCGTTGAGCAGCAGGACGCCGTCCGTGGCCTCGAGCAGCCCGGCGACCAGATTGAGCAGGGTGGATTTGCCGCAGCCCGAGTGGCCGATCAGCGCGATGAACTCGCCCTGCTCGACCTTCAGGTTGATGTCGGAAAGGGCCACGAACTTGCCCTTTTTGGTGTCGAACACCATCGAGGCGTTTTCGATGTGCAGATAGGGGTGCATGCGAGACTCCTTGGTCAGGGGAAAGAGGGAAGGGAGAAGGGTGACCCGCGCTGTTTCCCGTTTCCTTCTCCTGCTTCCGGTCATCACGCGTAATCGAATCGCCTGGCCAACAGCATCAGTGTCTGCTCAAGCAGCAGCCCGACGATGCCGACGATGAAGATGGCGATGAGGATGTGTTCGACGTTGAGGTTGTTCCATTCGTCCCACACCCAGAAGCCGAGTCCTGTGCCGCCGGTGAGCATCTCCGCCGCCACGATCACCAGCCAGGCCACGCCGATGGACAGCCGGATGCCGGTCATCATGTGCGGCAGCACCGAGGGAAAGAGGATGCGGGTGAAGATCTTCCACTCCGAGAGGTTCAGCACCCGCGCGACGTTGAGATAGTCCTGGGGAACACGCGACACCCCGGCGGCGGTGTTGAGGAGGATGGGCCAGATGCTGGAAATGAAGATCACCCACAGGCTGGCCGGTTCGGTCTCCTTGAAGACATAGAGCCCGATGGGCAGCCAGGCGAGCGGCGAGACCGGCCGCAGCAGGCTGATGACGGGCGCCAGCATGCCGGAGAGGAAGGCGAAGCGGCCGATCATGAAGCCCAGCGGGATGCCCACCAGGGCGGCCAGGCCGAAGCCCGCGCCGACGCGGTAGAGCGAGTGCAGGATGTTCCAGCCGATGCCTTGGTCGTTGGGGCCGTTGTCGTAGAACGGGTCGGCGAACAGGGCGCGGGCCGCCTCCCAGGTCCTGGCGGGGCCGGGCAACCCCTGATCACCGCTGCTGACCGAGACCAGCTGCCAGAGCAGTACGAACAGCCCCATGCCGATCACCGGCGGCAGGCCGGCACGGCACAGCCGCCCGAGGGCGGTGCCGAAGGCCCGTCCTGTCTCGGTCTGCAGCCACGGTGTGGCATGCGGTCGTGGCGATTTTCGCACCGTGCTTGCCGCCGGCAGGGGCTCGCTGTCGGGTGCCGTGATGATGTCGTGCAAACTGCCTTCGTTGAGGGTCACTGCGCTCATTTCATTCTCCTGTGTTGCTTGCTGGGGCGGTCGTCGCGCGCATGGTCTGGCGGTCGGGGCATCATGCCTTCACCTTGAAGGCGTCGGCATAGGCCTTGGGATTGCCGCCGTCCCAGACCACGCCGTCGATGAGGCGGGAGCTGCGCGTCTCCGACCTGGGTAGTGGGGTCTTGGTCAGGGTGGCGGCCTCCTTGTACAGGGCGATCTGGTCGACCTTCCTCGCCACCTCGAGGTAGTCCGGGTGCTCCTTCAAGAGTCCCCAGCGCTTGTGCTGGGTGAGGAACCACATGCCGTCCGACAGATAGGGGAAGTTCACCGCGCCGTCGTTGTAGAACTTCATGGAGTTCTTGTCCTGCCACTTGCGGCCCAGGCCGTTGTCATACTGGCCCAGCATGCGCCCCTCGATGACCTCGACCTCGGTGTTGACATAAGCCTTGCCGGAGATGATGCGCGCCACTTCGGCGCGGTTGGCCAGGGTGTCGATGTATTTCGAGGCATCCAGGATGGCGGCGATCATGGCGCGTGCGGTGTTGGGGTATCTGCGCACGAACTCCAGGGTGGTGCCCAGCACCTTTTCCGGGTGATCGGGCCAGATGTCCTGACTGGTGACGGCGGTAAAGCCGATCTTGTCGTGGATGGCGCGCGCATTCCAGGGCTCGCCCACGCAATAGCCGTCCATCTTGTTCACGCGCATATTGGCCACCATCTGGGGTGGTGGCACGGTGATCACCTTCACCTCGCGGAAAGGGTCGATGCCATAGGCGCCCATCCAGTAATACAGCCACATGGCGTGGGTGCCGGTGGGGAAGGTCTGGGCGAAGGTCCATTCCTTGGGCTCGGCCTTGACCAGCTTGGCCAGACCGGCGCCGTCGGTGACGCCCTTGGCCCTGAGCTGGTTGCTGAGCGTGATGGCCTGGCCGTTGTTGTTGAGGGTCATGAGCACGGCCATGTCCTTCTTGGGTCCTGCCACACCCAGTTGCAGACCGTAGATCAGGCCGTAGAGGACGTGCGCGGCATCCAGCTCGCCGTTGACCAGCTTGTCGCGCACGCCGGCCCAGGAGGCCTCCTTGGAAGGGGATATGCGGATGCCGTACTTGCGGTCGAAGCCCTTCTCGGCAGCGATCACCACGCTGGCGCAGTCGGTCAGGGGGATGAAGCCGATCTTCACCTCGGTCTTCTCGGGGGCGTCCGAGCCCGACGCCCAGGCACTGCCGCGCACACCGGGTGGCACCAGGCCCATGAGGGCGGCAGCGGTCGACATGGCGGTGGACCGCTTGAGGAAATCACGCCGGGACTCAGTGCTCGCTTCGACCGGCAAGGGGTTGGGCAGAGGGGTTTTCTTGTCCTGGGACATTGCACGACTCCAAAAAAAAGCGTCCGACCCTCGCGGCTGGGCCGCGGGGAGGGACGCCGTTGTCCAAAAGCACCACCATCGGTGCGAAGCTGGCTGTGAACCCTGATCGAGGAACGGGCTTCAACCATTCAAAGCAGGTAGCGTGCCAACTCTTGGGGTGTCGCGTAAAGCCAGCGAATACGCGGGTTTGTGCTGAATCGTGGGGTGCCGGGGGTGAATCGCCGAGTACTGGTACGCACGCCACTGGTGCGGAATGCACCGTTTGGGGACGGGTGTCGGCGCAATCAGAGCAGATGTGCGGCAGCGAGCAGGGTCTCGGCCACCTCGGCCAGGCGCTTGCCGGTTTGCATGGCCAACTGGCGCAGTTCCCGGTAGGCCGCCTCCTCGGACAGGCCACGCCGCTGCATGAGCAGCCCCTTGGCCTTTTCCACCGTCTTGCGCTCCACGAGCTGGCGCTCGGTGTCGGCGAGACGGTCGGCCAGTGCCTGATGCGCCTCGAAGCGGGCGCAGGCGACCTCGAGGATGGGACGGATGCGATCCGGACTGAGCCCGTCCACCACATAGGCCGAGACACCGGCCCGCACCGCCGCACGTATGGTCTCGCTCGCACGTTCCTGGGTGAACATGACCACCGGACGCGGGGCGTTGCGGGTGGTCAGGCTGATGTGTTCGAGGGTGTCCCGGTCCGGGGAGTCGGCGGCGACGATGACGATGTGCGGCTTGAGCCCCTGCACCGCATCCGGCAGGGCTATGGATTCGCGCAGTTCCGCAACCACGCGGTAGCCGGCCAGGGTCAGCGCGCCGCGCAGGTTGCGGCTGCGCTCGGTGTCGCTGTCGACGATCATCACCCGCAATTCCCCGGGTGCGGTGGTGTCGTGTTTCTTGGTGGGCATGGCGGGAGATTACTTTGCAAGCCGCATGCCAATGCTAGGCCGCCGTGGTTTCCGGCACCCGTTCGCGTGCGAGCAGGGCCCTGAGCTCCGGTATGCACGAGCCGCAGCAGGTGCCTGCCTTGAGCGCCAGACCGAGGGCCTCGACGCTGTCCGCCCCACGGGCGATGGCCGTGGCGAGCGTCTGTTCGCCCACGCCGTGACAGACACAGACGATGCGCCCGACGTCCGTTTCCGTCTGGGCAGGACGGCCGAGCAGCAGGCCGGCGCGCTCGGCCTCGCTCAGCCGCTCGCGTTCGAACAGCGACACCAGCCACCGCCTGGGCGGCAGGGCGTTGGGCTGGCGGTCGAGGAAAACCACCGCCTGCAGGCGCCCATCGCGGAGGTGTGCGGCGCGGTAGCGGCCGACAGCGGGGTCGCGCAGCTCGATCCGGTCCTGCCGCTCGCCCAGCCAGTGCGTCAAGTTTTCTTCCGTTGGCCATTGGCCCCGGTTGCCGGCCAGCTCCAGGCGCCAGCAGGCATGGCCGCGGATGCGGGTCCAGTAGGGGCTGTCGATCCCCTCCGGCGCTTGCCGGGACAGCACGAAACCCTGCCAGTCGGCGGCGTAGGCGGCCACGGCGACCGGTGCGTGCTTGAACTCGGGCTGGCCGGAGAGGGGATCGGTGACGGCATCGATCAGGGCACCGATGCGGCCGCGCGCGGTGTACTGGGCGTTCCAATGCATGGGGACGAATACCGAGCCGGGGCGCTGGCCGGTACCCTCCAGCACGCGGACCAGGGCCTCGCCGCTGGCATTGGTGAGCCTGGCCAGGTCACCCGGACTGAGACCATGCACTGCCAAGTCGTGTGGATGCATCTCGACGTAGGGTTCACCGATGTGGGCGAGCAGGCGGGCGGTCTTGCCTGTCCGCGTCATGGTGTGCCACTGGTCGCGGATACGGCCGGTGTTGAGGACGAAGGGATGCGCCATGTCCACGCGGCGGGCGGGAGGACGTGGCAGGATGGGCAGCATGTGCGCCTTGCCCGTCGGCGTGGGGTAGCGGCCATCGGCGAACAGGCGTGCGCCGTCGTCCTCGGCCGTCGCCGGCGGCCACTGCACCGGTTCGAGCCGGTCGTAGGCCGCAGCGTCCAGCCCCGCCAGCGGGCCCAGGTCGAATAGCCGGGTACCCCCGTTTTCGAACGCGGAGAGTCTGGCGTGCTCGCGGAAGATGTCGGCCGGTCCGCGGTAGTCGAAGCCGGCGCCGAAGCCCATACGGCGTGCCACCCCGGCCACGATCCACCAGTCCGGGCGGGCCTCGCCGGGCAAGGGCAGGAAGACGCGCTGGCGCGAGATGCGCCGCTCCGAGTTGGTGACCGTGCCGTCCTTCTCGCCCCAGGCCGCGGCCGGCAACAGGACATGGGCATGGCGGGCAGTGTCGGTGCGGCGCGTGACGTCGGAGACGACGACGAAGGGACAGCCCGCCAGCGCCTCCGCCACCGCGTCCGCCTCGGGCAGGCTGACCGCCGGATTGGTGGCCATGATCCACAGCGCCTTGATGCGCCCCGCACGCACGGCGCGAAACAGGTCCACCGCCTTGAGACCCGGCCCCTGCGCCATGCGCGGCGCGTTCCAGTGGCGGCCCACGCGTTCGATATGCTCGGGCGTGAAATCCATGTGTGCGGCGAGCTGGTTGGCCAGCCCCCCGACCTCGCGTCCGCCCATGGCATTGGGCTGGCCGGTGAGCGAGAACGGACTGGCGCCGGGCCGGCCCACGCGCCCGGTGGCCAGGTGCACGTTGAGGATGCTGTTCACCTTGTCCACGCCGGACGAGGATTGGTTGATGCCCTGCGAGAACAGGGTGACGGTCCGGGGAGTGGCGGCGAACCAGCGGAAGAAGCGGGCCACGTCCGCCTCGGGCAGGTCACAGGCGGCGGCGACAGCGGGCAGGCTGAGCCCCTCCACCGCCGCCAGGGCCTCGCCGAAACCCGCCACGTGCGCCTCCAGATAGCCCCAGTCCACACCGCCCTCGCGCCGCAGATGGTCGAGCAGGCCATTGAACAGCCAGGCGTCCGTGCCCGGTGCCAGGGGCAGGTGCAGGTCGGCCAGCTCGGCGGTGGCGGTGCGGCGCGGGTCGATCACCACCACCCGCATCTGCGCGCGCGCCCGTTTGGCAGCGCTCAGGCGTTGAAAGAGCACGGGGTGGGTCCAGGCGGCATTGGAGCCGACCAGCACCACCAGGTCCGCGAGTTCGATGTCCTCGTAACAGCCCGGCACCGCGTCCGCGCCGAAGGCGCGTTTGTGGCCGGCCACGGCCGAGGCCATACACAGCCGCGAGTTGGTGTCGATGTTCGCCGAGCCGATGAAACCCTTCATCAGCTTGTTGGCGACGTAATAGTCCTCGGTGAGGAGCTGGCCCGAGACGTAGAAAGCCACGGCATCGGGGCCGTCCTCTTCGATGACCTGGGAGAATCGACGCGCCACGGTGTCCAGCGCCGTATCCCAGTTGACCTGCCGGCCACCGATCTCGGGGTGCAGCAGGCGGTCCTCCAGACCGAGGGTTTCGCCCAGGGCCGCGCCTTTGGAACAGAGACGGCCGAGGTTGGCGGGGTGCTCGGGGTCGCCGCGCACGTTCCAGCCTTCCCCCTCCCGGCTGACCAGAATTCCACAGCCGACGCCGCAATAGGGGCAGGTGGTGCGCAGGGTGGCAGCATTCATGGCGTAGGGCTCAGGTGCTGGGACAACCCTCATCCGGGGTCAGCCGCAGGCGCACCAGGCCGTTGTCCACCCGGACCGGATAGCGTGCGGCGCAGCCCTCGTCCGGGGCCACCGCATGGCCGGTGTCGAGGCCGATCTTCCAGTCGTGCAAGGGGCAGGCCACCCGCCGGCCATGGACGATGCCCTGCGACAACGGCCCACCCCGGTGCGGGCAGCGGTCGGCCAGGGCGAAGACCTCGTCGTCCACGGTACGGAATACGGCGATGTTGCCGCCGGGGGCAGCGATCACGCGCGCGCCCTGTCGGGGGATGTCGGTGATGCGGCCGATGTCGAGCCAACCATCGTGCAGTGCGTTCATGTTCGCCTTCCTCTCGTCAGACCAGTTCGGCCAGGGGGATGAATTCGTGCTGCTCGGCCCCGTCGGCACGCGCCTTCCAGGGATCGATCTGGGCGCTTTCCTGGGAGCGGCGGAAGCGTTCGGCCAGGGCGCGGCGGTTGTCCGCGTCCTCCACCACCCGCGCCTTGATGTGCGCGAGGCCCACCCGCTCCACCCAGGGTGCCGTGCGCTCCAGGTAGTGGGCCTCTTCGCGGTAGAGCTGGATGAAGGCGTTTGCGTACTCGATCACCTCGGCCTCGGTCTTCACGTGGCAGAGCAGGTCGGTCACCCGCACCTTGATGCCGCCGTTGCCGCCGACGTGCAGCTCATAGCCGGACTCCACGCAGACCACGCCCAGGTCCTTGATGGTGGCCTCGGCGCAGTTCCGGGGACAGCCTGAGACCGCCATCTTGAACTTGTGCGGCATCCACGAGCCCCAGGTGGCCTGCTCCAGCTTCACCCCCAGGCCGGTGGAGTCCTGCGTGCCGAAGCGGCACCATTGCGAGCCCACGCAGGTCTTCACCGTGCGCAGGGCCTTGCCGTAGGCATGGCCGGAAACGAAGCCGGCGGCCGAGAGGTCGTGCCAGACCGCCGGCAGATCCGCCTTCTTTACTCCGAACAGGTCGATGCGCTGGCCGCCGGTGATCTTCATTTCGGGCACCCCGAACTTTTCCGCCACGTTGGCGATGGCGTGCAGCTCCCTGGGCGTGACCACCCCACCCCAGATGCGCGGCACCACCGAGAAGCTGCCGTCCTTCTGGATGTTGCCGTGCGCCCGCTCGTTGATGAAGCGCGACTGGGCGTCGTCCTGGTACTCGCCGGGCCAGGCGCACAAGAGGTAGTAGTTGAGGGCCGGGCGGCACTTGGGGCAGCCATCCGGCGTCTTCCAGTCCAGGAAGCGCATGGCCTCCGGCATGGATTTGAGGCCGTTGGCGACGATGGCGGCACGCACCTCGTCGTGGGTGTGCCCGGTGCAGCCGCACATCGGCTTCCTCGACGGCGCGGTGGAATAGTCGCCGCCGGCGGTGGCGGCGAGCAGGGTCTCCACCAGGCCGGTACAGGAACCGCAGGAGGAGGAGGCCTTGGTGTGGGCACGCACCTCGTCCAGGGTGAAGAGCTTCTTCGCGCGGATGGCCGCGACGATCGCGCCCTTGCACACGCCGTTGCAGCCGCAGATCTCGGCCGAGTCGGGCAGGGACATGACCCGGCTCTTCTCGTCGCCGTGGCCGCTGTCGCCCAGGTGCTGGCGGCCGAACATGAGCCGGTCGCGGTAGGCCGAGACGTCCGTGCCGTCGCGCATCAGCTCGAAGTACCAGGCCCCGTCCAGAGTGTCGCCGTAGAGGACGCTGCCTACCAGCCGGTTGTCCTTGAGCACCAGCTTCTTGTAGCTGCCGAGGCCGGCATCCTGGAACACGATCTCCTCGCAGCCCTCGCCGCCCATGAAGTTGCCGGCGGAGAACAGATCGATGCCGGTGACCTTGAGCTTGGTGGAGGTCATCGAACCGGTGTAGCGCCCGATGCCAAACTCGGCCAGGTGGTTGGCGGCGACCCTGGCCTGCTCGAACAGCGGGGCGACCAGACCGTAGGCGACCCCGCGATGGCTGGCGCACTCGCCTACGGCATAGATGCGCGGGTCGGTGACGGTCTGCAGGGTGTCGTTGACGACGATGCCGCGGTTGCAGTGCAGTCCCGCCGATTCGGCCAGGGCGGTGTTTGGACGGATGCCCACGGCCATCACCACCAGGTCGGCGGGGATCTCGCCGCCGTCCCTGAAGCGCACGGCGCAAACGCGGCCCGACTCGCCGCCCACCAGTGCTTCGGTCTGCCGCTGCAACAGGAACTTCAGTCCCCTCGCCTCCAGGCTCTGCTGCAGCAAGCGCGCCGCGGGCTCGTCGAGCTGACGCTCCATGAGCCAGGGACCGATGTGCACCACGCTCACCTCCATGCCGCGCAACTTCAGGCCGTTGGCCGCCTCCAGGCCCAACAGGCCGCCGCCGATCACCACCGCCTGGCGATGGCGTGCGGCGGCGGCGATCATGGCCTCGACGTCGGCGATGTCGCGGAAGCCGAGCACCCCCTCCAGGTCTGCCCCAGGGATGGGCAGGATGAAAGGACGGGAACCGGTGGCGAGGAGCAGGCGGTCGTAGCCGCTGCGGGCGCCGTCGGTCGTCTCCACCTGCCGCTGCCTGCGGTCGATCTTGACCACCGGACTGCCGGTATGCAGGTCGATGCCGTGCCCGGCGTACCAGTCGCGCGGGTTGAGCACGATGCCCTCCAGCGTCTGTTCACCTGCCAGCACCGGGGAGAGCAGGATGCGGTTGTAGTTGGGGTGGGGTTCCTCGCCGAACACGGTGATGTCATACAGGTCGGGCGCCAGTTTCAGCAGCTCCTCGACGGTACGCATCCCCGCCATGCCGTTGCCGACGACCACGAGTTTGGGTTTGCTCATGCCTACACTCCAAAAAAACGGCGTCCAGGCAGTTTCCACTGCCGGACGCCGTTGTCCCTGACCGCATTGCAGCCTATGCAAGCGTATCCAATCGACGCAAAGCAAGGCGTGTGCCATTACTTACAAGATTGATTTCATGGATGTTTGTCTGCCTGATCGGCCTGGGTTACGCTTTCGGCTGGTGCAGGGTGCACCGTGGTGGTGCGTAAGGATGACAGGAGGCGAGCGATGGCAGCCATCGAGGCAGACATCACCTGGGAGGACGACGCTGCCCGGCACTGCGACCGGCTGGTCATGCCTGAGCCGGCCCTGCAGGCGGACGCCGCCCTCATCCGGGCACGGGCCGCTCTGGAGTCCTCCGGTGCGGCCGGGATCGACCTCAGCCGCTGGATCACGCCCGTGGCGCAGGAGCCCCGTCTTCTGCCGGCCGACGCTTTCAGGCTCAGGACGCAAGCCGTCGCCGGCCGCCACTATCCGCGCCTGGCCATCGCCGGACTGGCCGAGGGCAGTCGGGACCTGCGCCCCTGCCGGCTACTGGCGAGCGGCGCCGCAGGCCTGCGCGTGGACCTCAATCATCCCCTCGCCGGCCGGCCGGTGAAGCTCACCCTGCGCCGCGTCGAGCAGGATGCAGCGCACACCCGCTTCATACAGCTGTTCGACGGGCCTGGCATGCAGTCCCTGCCCGAACATCCGCAGTCCTGCTATCTGCCGGAGGGGGCGCTGGCGCGTCAGGACGAGGCGGAAGACGGCCGCTTCTACGCGAGCCCGCGGATGGTGCACCACCTAGATGCCGCCTGCCGTGCAGAGATCGCCCGGCTCTACGGCCGCTTCCTCAAGCCGGGCATGCGCGTGCTGGACCTGATGTCGAGCTGGACGAGCCATCTGCCGGAGACGCCTGTGGATCTTGAGGTCAGCGGCCTCGGCATGAATACCGCGGAACTGGCGGCCAACGCGAGGCTCAACACACGCATCGTGCACGACCTCAACGTCGACCCCCGCCTGCCCTTCGCCGATGCGGCCTTCGATCTGGTGGTCTGCACGGCCTCGGTGGAATACCTCACGCAGCCGCAGGCGGAGTTCGCCGAGGTCAGGCGCGTGCTGAGACCCGGCGGTCGCTTCGTGCTGACCTTCTCCGACCGCTGGTTCCCGCCCAAGGCGATCCGCGTGTGGTCCGAGCTGCACCCTTTCGAGCGTCTCGGCTTCGTTCTGTGGCTGCTGCGGGAGGCGGGTTTTGCCGACCGGCGCAGCGAGACCCTGCGCGGTCTCAGGCGTCCGGAGGACGACCCGTACATCGGCGAGCGCGATTACAGCGATCCGCTGTTCGCCGCCTGGGGCACGGCTTGATACGGTCGTCGTCCGGCTTGCGCCGGCGGCTGTGGGCACCGCTTCTGCCGGCGATCTGCCTGGTCTGGGCAGTGGTCGCGCAGGCCACGCCCCTGATCCTGGTGGTGGAGGGGGTGAATCCCTATCGCATGCTCCTGCCCCTGTTGGGCGCGGTGGCCCAGCCTGCCGCCGAATGGGAGGACGGCTATCTCGAACGCGCACCCCTGACCGCAGCCATCGCGCGCCAGACCGGCGGCGAGGTGCGCCGCATTGCCTGGAGCGGTGTGCCCACCGATCAAACCGGGCTGCGCGCCGCCGTCGATCTGCTCAAGGCCGAGCTCGCCGCCGCCCAGGGTCAGGGGCGCGCGGTGTGGCTGCTCAGCCATTCCCTCGGTTCGGTCATCGCCTATCTCGCCCTGGCCGATGGAGGTGGCAGGTCGCCTGTACAGACCTTCGTCAGCCTGGCCTCCCCCTTCGGGCGGCCACCCATCCTGCAGTGGCTGGCCCAGGCCCATCCCGGCCTGCCCCTGGCGGCGTCGAGCGGCGGCGTGCTAGGCCCGGCTGGCCTGGGCATAGGCCGCTGGATCAATGTCTATACCGCCTGGGATCCGCTGGGCGGGCCGATTCGATCGGAGGGGGTGGAGAACCATGCCCTCGGGCTGCAGCCCGGCGGCCCGTTACCCACGCCGACGGACCTGATTCTGGCCCACACCCTACCGTTTCGGGATGCCGACCTGTTCCGCCTGGTCGTCGGGCAGGCTGCCGGTAGGCCGCAGCGCAGCGGCGAATGAGCCGCTGGCCTCGTACAGGCCCGGAATTACTTGCCGAGGTAAGCGGCCAGGGCCGCGATCTCCTCGTCGGTCAGGTCCCTGGCGGTAGCGGCCATGATCGCGGTGAGCGGGCCCATCTGCTTGCCGGCGCGGTAGTCCATGAGCTTGCTGCTGATCTCGTCGCGCGTGAGCCCCGCCAGCCGCGGGTAGTTGCCCATGCCCTCGGCATTCTGTCCGTGACAGACGGCACAGACGGTCCCGTATTTGGTCTCGCCGGCGGCCGCGAGCGCGGATCGTGCGGTGTCTGCCGGCTCGGCCGACGGCGCCGGTTGCCCAGGCGCGGCGGCGGGGGCAGCGGCCTCCGGAGCGGCGGCCTCTTCCTTCTTGCCGCAGGCCGTCAGGGTGAGGGTCAACAGGAGGGCGGCGATCAGGATGGGGGCATGCATGGTGGAACCTCCGTTTGGGCATGGAATAGACCATTGTAAACCCGGTCCGGGGCGCGGCGCGGCGCGGCCGTGGGGCGCTCAATAGCCCCGGAAGTCGCGCACCAGCCAGGCCCCGTAGTCCAGGGCGTGGTCCCGGTGTATGCGGACATGGAGGTGTTCCAGGGCCTGCACTTCGGCGAACCACTGCTCCAGTTCCGCGCGTGTTCTGCCCTTGGTGACCAGGAGGTAACTGCCGCCGGGCCGCAGCGCCACATCGGCGGTGAGGGCATAGTGGTCGCCGATGTTGCGGCCGGGGTTGAGGTAGGCCGCGTCCCGGCTCAGCGGGCGGGCATAGTAGAGCAGGCTGGCGAAGCTCTTGCGGTCGTCGCCCAGCAGGCGTGCCCCGGAGTGGGCAGCGAGCAGCCTTTGCACCTCCCGGCCGAGCGCCCGGTGGCCGGTGATGCGGGCATAGGGGTCGGTCTTGCGCGTGAGTTCGATGCCGAAGCCGCGGGCGATGTCGTGATAGTGGTAGAGCACTACTCCCAGGGCCACGTTCAGGCCCAGGGCCCAGACCAGCCAGCGGTGCCGGTCGCGCGCGATCCAGTTGACGATCACCAGTATGGTGCCGGCGACATAGGCGAAGGCCGCCCAGTTGGCGAAGGCGCGCGAGAGGAGGGACAACCCCAGGAAGGCCGCCAGGGGCACTAGGCTGAATGCGGCGAGGAAGGCGAGCCGGCTGTCCGAGAGCAAAGCCCGGGGGCGCAGGGCGAGCAGCAGGAGCCCCAGGGCCATGACCGGCCCGAACACCCCGAACTGGGCGCCGGCAAAGGCGAGCAAGGCGTCGGGGTTGAGCCAGGCCCGGTCCAGCTGCGAGATCTCCGCGGTGTGCTGGAAGCTGACGAAGTCGTGGCGGGCATTCCACAGCAGGTTGGGCGAAAGGACTGCGAGGGCAACGCCGGCCGCCGCATAGGGCTTGGCCGACCTGAGCTGCCACCTGTGTCGGGGCGTGATCAGGAGGTAGACCAGGAAGGCCGGCGCCAGGAAGACCATGCTGTACTTGGACAAGAGGCCCAGACCCGCCGCGGCGCCGGCCAGCAGCCAGTCGCGCCAGCGGTCTCGTGCCAGGGCGCCGGCCAGGAAGTAGAGCGTGAGGGTCCAGAGCAGCAGCAGGGGACCGTCCGTGGTGATGAGCACGCCGCCGAGAAAGGTCATGGGGAGGCAGGCGAAGGCCACGGCCGACCAGAAGGCGACACGCTCGGCCCAGGGCTCGCCGACGAACAGGCGGCGGGTAAGCAGATAGAGGACGAGCGCCGTGAGCGGCCAGATCACGAAGGTGGCGGCGCGCACGCCCAGTTCGGTGTCGCCGAAGAGGCGTGTGCTCAGCGCGATCAGCCAGGCCACCATTGGCGGCTTGGAGTAATAGCCCCAGTCCGGTGCGAGCGACCAGCTCCAGTACTGGGCCTCGTCGGCGTAGAGTTCCAGATCCAGATGCCAGACGGCGAGCAGTCGCCAGACAGTGAGGCCGGCCAGGATCAACAGCAGCCATCCGATGTCGCCTGGCAGGCGCCAACCGCCGCTCGTGACGCCGTTCATGGCGTTCCGTCACCCGTCGCACCCATCCTGGCCAGGATGTAACTGCGCTCCCGGAAGATCACCTCCGCGCCTGGCAGATCCGCCAGGTGGCTTTCCCGCGTCAGGACCAGGTCGCCCGGACCGGGCGGGCGTCTGTGCACCTGCCGGCCGGCATAGGTTTGGAAGCTGGGGGTGTTGATCCCATGCATCACCAGTGTTCCCTCCAGGCCGGCGGCCAGCTTGCCTGCCTGCCGGATGGGCCCCTGCTGCACCTCGCCCACGGCGGGGATCAGGATCATGACCAGACCGAGGGCGGCCAGTATGCCGTTGGTGTACAGACCCAGCCCAAGATGCTGACGCGGTAAGGCGAACAGGGCGAGACTCAGGGCGAGCGCACCACCGAACCAAAGCCAGTATGCGTTGCCGAAGACCCCGGTGAGGCCGGCCGCCAGCAGCTGGTCGTCCGGTTTCAGGCGCGGCAGCTGGCTGGCGAGCAGCTCGGGCAGCGCCAGCAGCAGGGCGAACAGCAGCGTGCCGGGCAGCAG
>CALHRD010000028.1 GCA_938038385.1 uncultured Burkholderiales bacterium | reverse complement strand
CCCTCTCTCCCGGCCTCTCTCCCGGCCTCTCTCCCTGAGGGAGAGAGGAGGGTCGAGCCTCCCCTCCCCCACGGGGGGAGGGGTCGGGGGTGGGGGTGGGGGGAGGGGTCGGGGGTGAGGGGGGGCGATGTGCCCTGTTTCGCTTCGCCAGGCGCGCGGACGAACTCGACCTGCACCGGGCAAAAGCCGCGCCGGTCAACGCCCGCCGGCATAGCCGTTCTGCCGCCAGGCCTCGTAGACGGCGACGGCCACCGCGTTCGACAGGTTGAGGCTGCGGCTGCCGGGACGCATGGGCAGCCGCAGCCGGCGCTCATCCGGGAAGCCGGCGAGGACCTCGGCCGGCAGGCCGCGCGTCTCCGGCCCGAACAGCAGGGCGTCCCCCGGCCTGAAGCTGACCTCGTGCAACGGGCGGCTGGCGCGGGTGGTCATGGCATAGAGGGTGTGCCCCGCAAGGACCGCCTGGGCCGCGTTCCAGTCGTCATGCACCCTGACATCGGCATATTCCCGATAGTCCAGCCCGGCACGCCGCATCTGACGGTCCTCCAGGGAGAAACCCAGGGGACGCACCAGGTGCAGACGGCAGCCGGTGTTCGCCGCCAGGCGCATGACATTGCCCGTGTTGGGCGGGATCTCGGGCTGGTAGAGGACGATCTCGAACACGCCGGTCAGCCTGGCGGCGGATAGTGCGCGGCGAGTCGCTCGGCCAGCGCCAGGTCTGCCGGGGTGTTGATGTTGAGGAAGGCCTGCGGATCGTCGCGAAACAGGACCGGCTGGGCATGCACCCGCGCCAGCCAGTCCTGCACCCTGCGCCCTCCCGCGGTCAGAAAGGCCTCGATCTCACCCACCAGTGCGCGCCTGAATAGCATGAGGCCATAGTGCGCTTGGTGGTCGTCGGCCACATAGACCGCATCCACCCCGGTCTGCCGTGCCCCGACCAGCAGCCGGTGGGCAAGATCCAGGGGAAGAAAAGGCGTGTCACAAGTCGCAGTGAGCACCCACTCAGGTTCCATGCCGCGGGCAGCCGCATCGATGCCTGCCAAAGGGCCGGGCTGACCGGGGATGTCATCCTCCACCACCCGCCCCATGTCGGCATATGTGCTCAGGTTGCGGTTGGCGCTCAGCACCAGTTCTGCCACCTGCGGGCGCAGACGCCGGATGACCCAGGCCACCAGGGGCTGGCCGCACAAGAGGATGAGGCCCTTGTCCTCTCCACCGAAGCGGCGGGCCCTTCCGCCCGCCAGCACGACCGCGCCGATTGAAGCGGCTGTGGTCAAGCCCTCAGACCCCGCCATCGTCCTGCAGCCTGTAGAGCCGATAGACCTCGCGCTTCTCGCGCGGCCGGCGCCCCTCCCAGACAAGATCGGCCGCCGGGTGGATCTCCGCATCGCGCGCCCCCACCTCCAACCGCCAGGCACAGCGCTCGCCTGGCGCTGGCAATCGCTTCGCCAGGTGATAGTTCATCATGACACGGGCCGCCCCGACGGCCTCGACCTCGACGCAGGCGGCCGCGGGCAATCTCGCCTCGACCGCGCTGGCGATTGGCTGGTAGCCCCAGGACAGTTCGGCCCAGGGCTTGAGCAAAGCGATCAGCAACACCCAACTCAGGGTGATGCCGGTGGCCCAGACCAGGGCAGGGCGCACCTGGGCGCGCGGAAACAGCGGCACCGCCAGCATCCAGGCCAGCGTCGCGGCACCTGCCAGCGCCGCGTCTGTCGCAGCCACCTGCGGCGCATAACCGGGCGTCATACGCGCGAGATGGGCCGCCAGCCGTTCCGGCACCCCCCATTCTAGGGCAGCGTAGTACAGCCAGAAGGCGAGGGTGAAAAACACGAAACAGGTCGCGCCGAACCAGTAGAAGGCCTGGGCCGCGCCGCGCCGCAGGGTGGCGATGCCGAAGGTGGCCAGCAGGGTCAGGGGCACGAGCGCCGGCATGGCCACACCATCGCGACTGTAGGCGGGAAAAAGGCCGGCAAGCAGGGCCGCACCGGTGGCGATCAGGGGCAGATGCAGGGGGTTTTCCCGCCCGAGGCGCCGGTGTTCGTGCCAGATGGCGGCCAGGGCCAACGGCCAGGCCGGCCAGGCAAACCAGATCAGGGTGTCGAATTGCCGCGCAACCCCCCTGTATGCCGCCAATCTGGCCAGTTGTTCCGACCACCACTCGTGCAAAAGCCCGCCGCTGCCCAGATAGGCAAGCCAGGCGACCACCGCCGCTGCCAGCATGATGCCCGCCTTGATCAGGGTCAGGCGGTAGCTGCGGCCGGCAAAACCCGGCAGGGCCAGGGAGAGCGAGGCGCAGAGCAGGACCGCGAGCAGATCCGCCAGACCGCGGGTGAGAAACAGCACGAGCGCCCCGGCAAAGATGGCCCAGGCCCGGTCCGGGCCGCGCCGACTCTCCGCCAGACCGTACAGCAGCAGGGCATAGCCTGCCAGCAGGGCGGTCTCGGGCAGCAGGGCATGCACCCGCAACACCAGGCCGAAAGCCCCCATGAGCAGCAGCGCGGCCATGGCGCCATAGCCGGTCCCGTACAGGCTGCGTGCGGCCAGTCCGGTGAACAGCACGCCGACCAGGGCGAACAGAGCGCTCGCCCAGCGCGCCCCTTCCTGGAGCGTGTAGATGCCGGCCAGCAGCCGCGCCGACAGGCCGGCGACCCAGGTGTAGAGGGGGGCGTGCGGCGGCAGGCTGCCGCGCTCCAGCCAGTCCAGCACGGCACCCAGGGCGAGTGCCTCATCGGCCTGCCAGGCGTCCCGCCCGGCGAGGCCGTAGAGCGCCCAGATCAGGGCGAACAGCACCAGCCAGGCGAGCTTGCCCGGCGCGGTGGCATGCAATTGTGGATGGGGGGTCTCCCTCTGCATCGGTAGGGATTCTGCCAGAGCGTGTCAGCCGCTGAGCGGGTCACCGTACAGACCGCAAAGAAAAAAGGCAGCTCGCGCTGCCTTTTTCATGCTCGCCGCGTGCGGCGCGTGTGCGATCACTTCATGCCGTACTTCTGGCGGAACTTCTCGACCCGTCCGGCGGTATCGACGATCTTCTGCTTGCCGGTGTAGAACGGATGACAGGCGGAGCAGACCTCCACGTGCAGGGGCTTGCCGAGGGTGGAGCGCGTGGTGAAGCTGTTGCCGCAACTGCAGGTGACGGTGACCTCTTTGTAATCGGGGTGGATGCCGGCTTTCATGGTGGCTCCTGGCGTACTGTAACTGGAAACGGGTGATTATCCATGATTGCCCCCTGCCGGGCAAGGCGCATCGGTGAAGATTGTTTTGGCTGCGGCATACATGACCAGTCGGACCAACGGACTGGCCAAAGCCGCCCCAGAGGATGAAAGCGGCCATGTCCGTCCCTCACCCCCGACCCCTCCCCCCGTGGGGGAGGGGAGGCTCGACCCTCCTCTCTCCCCGAGGGAGAGAGGCCGGGAGAGAGGGCGGGGAGGGGAGGCTCGACCCGCCTCTCTCCCCCAGGGAGAGCGGGCCGGAGGGGTCTGGGGTGAGGGATGGGGAGGGGCGCTTCGTGGTGGCTTGCGCGACATTCACGCTACCGTCCTGTCCGCAGAACGGCCGCGTGTCAACTCCGGCAAGCGCGCCCGGCGCACGATCGACCTGGCGCGGTTTGGCGTCTCAGCCGCCCAAATGCGCCAGCAGACGCTCCGTCATGCGCTCGGCCTGGCCCAGATAGCCCTCGCCGAAGAGGTTGAAGTGATTGAGGACGTGGTAGAGGTTGTAGAGCTCCCTGCGCACGCCATAACCCGCATCCAGGGGCCAGGCCTCCCGGTAGGCGGCCTGGAAGTCGGCCGGGAAGCCGCCGAAGAGCTCGGTCATGGCCAGGTCCGCTTCGCGGTCGCCGTAATAGACCGCCGGGTCGAAGATCACCGGCTCGCCGTGCGCAAAACCGTAATTGCCGCCCCAGAGATCGCCGTGCAGCAGCGATGGCACAGGGCGATAGCCGGTAAAAAAGCCCGCCAGTCCGGCCATGAGCCGCTCGCCGCGCTCCAGCAGGCGGCGCGGAGCGCCGTGCCGGGCGGCCAGGTCGTACTGAAAGCCCAGGCGCTGCCGGTGGTAGAACTCGATCCAGTCGGCGCACGGGGTGTTCACCTGCGGCGTGCTGCCGATGGTGTTGTCGCGCTGCCAGCCATAGCGGTCCCAGGTATGCCGGTGCAGGGCCGCCAGGCGCCGCCCCAGCTCGGCAGCGCTGCCGCGCCCGCCCATGTCCAGGTATTCCAATACCAGCCAGGCCTCGTCGCCGCTCGCGCCGCTGCAGATCGGCCGGGGAACGCGCAGCGTGCCGGTGGCCATGATGGCTTCCAGGCCCTCGGCCTCCGCCTCGAACATGGGCAGGCGGCGGGCGTGATTGGTCTTCACGAAGTAGCGCCGGCCGTCGCGGCCCTCGATGATCCGGACCGAGTTGATACAGCCGCCGCCGGCGGCGTGTTCGGCCCGAGGGGAGAACGGCCGGCCGGTAGCCCGTTCGATGGCCGCGGCGATGGCGGCGGTCACGGAGACGTTACTTCACCAGCGACTTGGGTTCGCGCGAGGCGCCAGCCGCCTCCATGCGCGCCAGATAGGCCTGCCAGTAGCGCTCCTGGTTCACCCCCAGGTCGTAGAAATAGTCCCAGGAGTAGATGCCGGTATTGTGGCCGTCGTCGAAGAACAGACAGACGGCATACTGGCCGACCGGCTCGATGTGGGTGATGTCCACGTACTTCTTGCCCACCTGCAGCACCTCCTGGCCGGGCCCGTGGCCGCGCACCTCGGCGGAGGGCGAGAACACGCGCAGGTATTCGAATGGCAGGTTGAAGCGCCGGCCGTCGTCGAAGGCGATTTCCAGCAGCTTGGACTGCTTGTGCAGCTTGATCTCGGTGGGGATGGGTGTGGTGGGGCTCAAACCGCCCATGGCAACTCCTCGTGATGCGTTGCGAACAGGCGTAGTTTGCCGCGCGGCGGGGCCGAGGGCAATAGTGGAGTAATTCTATCGGGTTTTGAGGGCGAGGGTTGGTGGGTTGTCGGGCTGAAGTGCGACCTGCCATAGGTCAGGCTTCAGCCTGACGCGGTTCGCGGCGCGCGTCAACATGAATGTCGCCATGTCCGTTCCCTCGCCTTAAGCCCCTCCGGCCCTCTCTCCCGGCCTCTCTCCCTCGGGGAGAGAGGAGGGTCGAGCCTCCCCTCCCCCACGGGGGGAGGGGTCGGGGG
>CALHRD010000027.1 GCA_938038385.1 uncultured Burkholderiales bacterium | reverse complement strand
ACCGCTCGTCTCGGTGATCATGCCCTGCTACAACGCCGCGCCTTACGTGGCGGAGGCAGTGGCGTCGGCATTGGGGCAGAGCCACGGCAACGTGGAACTGATCGTCGTCGACGACGGTTCCAGCGACGGCTCGGACGCGATCCTGGCCCGGCTGGCCGAAGCGCACGCCGGCCGCCTGCACCTGCTGTTCACCAGCCGCGTCGGCCCCTATCCCGCGCGCAATGTCGGCCTGAAGCACGCGCGTGGCGAGTACATCGCCTTCCTGGACGCCGACGACTGGTGGCAGCCGGACGCCTTGGAAAAACTCTATGCGACCCTGGACCAGCATGATGCCGATCTGGCCTACTGCGGCTGGCAGAACGTCGGCGATGGCATCACCTCGCTGCCCCACGTGCCGCCGGCCTACGAGGAGGAAGACGTGGTCGACCATTTCGTCCGCACCTGTCCCTGGCCGATCCACGCCGCCTTGGTGAAACGGTCCGTGGTGGATCGGCTGGGCGGCTTCTCCGAGCGGCGCTTCGCCTCCATGGACTACGACTTCTGGCTGCGCACCCTGGCCGTCACCCGGCGCATCAAGCGGGTGCCCGAGGTTTTGGCCTTCTACCGCTGGCACGACCTGGGGCAGGTGTCGGCGGTCAAGTGGCGTCAGGTGCTCGACGCCCTCGAAGCCCAGCGGCACTTCATTCAGGAAAACCCACAGCTGGTGGCGCATCTGCCAGCCGAGCGGCTGCGCGACCTCACCGAGGGCCAGGTCCTGCGCCAGGCCTATCGGGCCTTCTGGAAACGGGATCTGGTCTCGGCGCAGAAGCTCTTTCGCCATGTGGCTTCCGCAGGCAGCTATCGGCTGCGTGATCTGCGTCACGTGGCGAGCGCCTTGCTGCCGCTGCCGCTGTATCGGGGCCTGGTCCTGCTTGCCGAGCGGAGGCGCGTATGACGGCGGCTGTGCGCGTGCCAGTGCTCATGTATCACCGCGTGGGCGAGGCCCACAATGACTGGGAGGCGCGCTACGCCATCTCGCCGGCGAACTTCGCCGCCCACATGCGGGCCCTGGCCCGCAAGGGTTATCGGGCGATCGGCATCGATGCGCTGGTGGACTGGCTGGAGGGTGGCCCGCCCTTGCCCGAGGGCGCCATCCTGGTGACCTTCGACGATGGCTTCCGCGGCGTGCGCGAGCATGCCCTGCCGGTCATGGAGAGCCTTGGCTGGCCATTCACCGTCTTCCTGGTCAGCGACCTCATCGGCCAGGAGGACCACTGGACGCGGGCCTCCAACCCGGATGGGGTGACCCATCCCCTGCTCGATGCCGACGAGATCCGTGACATGCAAAAGCGCGGCGTGAGTTTTCACTCCCACACGCGCAGCCACGCCAGCCTGCCCACCCTGGATGACGGAGCGCTCGCCGAACAGTTGGCCGGCTCGCGGCAGGCCCTGGCCGAACTGCTCGGCAAAGAGGTCGCCTATCTGGCCTATCCTTTCGGTCATGTGGATGCACGGGTGGTGGCTGCCACCCGCGCCGCCGGCTATCGCGCCGCCTTTTCCACCCGCTCCGGTTTCAACCGCCAGGACGTCGATCGCTTCCTCATCCGCCGCATCGACGTCTTCGGTACCGACACCCCTGCCATGCTGTCGCGCAAGGTCAGATTGGGCTGTAACGACGGTAGTCTGGGGCATGCGGCACGCTACTATGTCGAGCGACTGAAAAGCCGCATAGGGGCAGCAGCGTGATGGGCATCGCCTACACCGTGGCACTGTGTACCCACGACCATGCCGATCGGCTGGCCCGAACCCTGTCCGATCTCGCCGGGTTGAGGTCACCCGAAGCAGCGTGGGAATTCCTGGTGATCGACAACGGCTGCCGTGACGCCACGCCGGAACTGCTTGCCCGCCACGTCTGGCCCGCGGGCTGGCAGGTACGCGTGGTGCGCGAGGAAAAGCTGGGCCTGTCGAACGCGCGCAACCGGGCGATTGCCGAGGCGCGCGGCGACTACGTCATCTTCATGGATGACGACGAGACGCCCGACCCGGATTGGTTGTGCGCCTACGAGCGCCTGATCCGTGCGCACGATCCGGACGCCTTCGGTGGCCGCCAAATGGTGTTGTTCGAGGATGAACGGCCGGCCTGGCTCAAGGACGAACTGCTGGGCTTCCTGGGCGAGTTGAACCGCTCCGACACCATCGTACCGCTGACCGATCCCTACACGCCGTTCTACGGCGGCAACTTCGGCTTTCGTAAGACGGTGTGCGAAAAGGTTGGATTGTTCGACGCCATGCTCGGCCGCAAGGGCACGGACAACACCGGCGGCGAGGAGGTGGATTTCTACCGCCGTCTGCTCGCCGCCGGCTTCAGGGTCTGGTGGACGCCGGAGGCCATCATTCACCACCGCATCCAGGCCGAGAAGCTCTCGCGCGGCTACTTCCTCGACCTGCATTACCGCATGGGGCGCATGGAGGCCATCCGTAAACGTGGTGGCGGCTCACGCCTGCCGCCGCCCTACCTGTTCGGCCAGCTCCTGCGCGCGTTGCGCGCCGTCCTGCAGCAATGGCGCGCCGAGGGCAGGGTGGCCACGCTGCGGCGCGAGATGAACGTCGCCTACTTCCTCGGCCAGATCCACGGCTGGGCCTTTGGCCCGCGTCCG
>CALHRD010000026.1 GCA_938038385.1 uncultured Burkholderiales bacterium | reverse complement strand
TACGCGCCCGCTTTCCGGGCCAAAACGGCGCCTGGCTTTGTCGCTCCTCCTTGCAGGGGTCGACCCTGCGGCGTCGTCGCTTCGCGCCAGCCACCGGTTTGGCCCGGCCTTCGGGCGCGTTCAACTGCGGTTTTTAGGATAATTCAAGTTTCGGGGAGGCATTGGCCTCCCCGCCGGCAGTCCCCCCCATGCACGATCCCCGTTACGTACACCTGCGGCTCCACTCCGAGTATTCCATCCAGGATGGCATCCTGCGGGTGGATGACGCCCTCAAGCGGGCTAGAGAGGACAACATGCCGGCATTGGCCCTCACCGACCTGGCCAATCTGTTCGGCATGGTCAAGTTCTACACGGCCGCCCGTAAGCTGGGGGTCAAACCCCTCATCGGCTGCGATGTCTGGGTGGCCACACCGGAGCGTGTGGACAAGCCCGCGCGTCTGCTCCTTCTGGTTCAGGACCGAGACGGTTACCGCCTGCTGTGCGAACTGTTGACCCGCGCCTATCGCAGCGGCGTTCATCGGGGGCGTGCCCTCATTCAGCCGGATTGGTTCCAGACACTCGGCACTGAGGGACTGATCGCCCTGTCGGGGGCGCAGTGGGGGGATGTGGGCATGGCCCTGATGAACGATGCCCTGCCCACGGCACGCACCCTCGCCGGAAATTGGGCCAGCTTGTTTCCCGATCGCTATTACCTGGAAATCCAACGCACCGGCAGTAACGAAGCGGAGCTTCATCTGGGGGAGGCCGTCGCCCTGGCCGAGACGCTGGGGCTGCCGGTGGTGGCGACGCATCCGGTGCAATTCCTTGCCCGCGAAGACTTCAAGGCGCATGAGGCGCGGGTATGCATCGCCGAGGGCTATGTCCTGGCAGACCGCCGACGGCCGCAGCGTTTCACCGCGGAACAATATTTCAAGAGCCAGGCCGAGATGGCGGTGCTGTTCGCCGACCTGCCCGAGGCCTTGGAGAACACGCTGGAGATCGCCCGCCGCTGCAATTTGACTCTGGAGTTGGGCAAGAGCAGGCTGCCCCAGTTTCCCACCCCCGACGGCATGGGGCTGGACGACTATCTGCGCCAGCGGGCGCGGGAGGGGCTGGACGTCAGACTGGACCAGCTCTTCCCGCAGCCGGAGGAGCACGCGGCGCGTGCACCCGAGTACCGTGAGCGGCTGGAGCTGGAGCTCGAGACCATCATCCAGATGGGCTTTCCGGGCTACTTCCTGATCGTCGCCGATTTCATCAACTGGGCGAAACACAATGGGGTGCCGGTCGGGCCCGGCCGCGGCTCCGGCGCGGGCTCCCTGGTGGCCTACGCCATCGGCATCACCGACCTGGATCCGCTGCGCTACGCCCTGCTCTTCGAGCGCTTCCTCAACCCGGAGCGGGTCTCCATGCCCGACTTCGACATCGACTTCTGCCAGGACAACCGCTGGAAGGTGATCGAGTACGTGCGCGACAAATACGGCGCCGACGCCGTCTCGCAGATCGCCACCTTCGGCACCATGGCGGCGCGGGCGGTGGTGCGCGACGTGGGGCGGGTGCTGGACCTGCCCTACAACTTCTGCGACCAGCTGTCCAAGATGATCCCCTCGGCGCCGGGCAAGAACATCACCCTGGACCAGGCACTGGAGGAGGTCCCCGAGCTGCGGGAGCGCTATGAAAAGGAGGAGGAGGTCCGCGAGCTGATGGACCTGGCGCGCAAGTTGGAGGGGCTCACCCGCAACGTCGGCATGCATGCCGGTGGGGTGCTGATCGCCCCCGGCAAGCTGACGGACTTCTGTCCGTTGTATTGCGCCGAGGGTTCCGACTCGGTGGTCTCCCAGCTCGACAAGGACGACGTGGAGAAGGTGGGCCTGGTGAAGTTCGACTTCCTCGGCCTCAGGAACCTGACCATCATCGAATTGGCCCGGCGATACATCCGGCGTCTGGATCCCGCCGCCGACATACAACTCGAGACCCTGTCCTTCGACGACCCGGCCACCTACGACATCCTGAAGAAGGCCAACACCACCGCCGTCTTCCAACTGGAATCGGAGGGTATGAAGAAGCTGCTGGCGAAGCTGGAGCCGGACCGCTTCGAGGACATCATCGCCGTGCTAGCCCTCTACCGGCCGGGACCCCTGGGATCGGGCATGGTGGATGACTTCATCCTGCGCAAGAAGGGCAGGCAGGCCATCGACTACTTCCACCCGGACCTGAAGGCCTGTCTGGCGCCAACCTATGGCGTCATCGTCTACCAGGAACAGGTGATGCAGATCTCCCAGATCATCGGCGGCTACACCCTGGGTGGTGCAGATCTCCTGCGCCGGGCGATGGGCAAGAAGAAGCCGGAGGAGATGGCCAGGCACCGCGACATCTTCCGCGAAGGGGCGAAAAAGAAGGGGTATGACGAGCGGCTCGCCATGCAGCTTTTCGACCTGATGGAGAAGTTCGCCGAGTACGGCTTCAACAAGTCGCACACGGCAGCCTACGCGGTCATCTCCTATCAGACCGCCTGGCTCAAGGCGCATCACACTGCTGCCTTCATGGCCGCCACCCTGTCCTCGGACATGGACGACACCGATGCCGTGCAGGTGTTCTACAAGGATGCCCTGGCCAATGGGCTGGAGGTGCTGGGGCCGGACGTCAATCTCTCCGAGTATCGCTTCGTGCCGGTCGATCACAAGCGTATCCGCTACGGTCTGGGGGCGATCAAGGGCACCGGCGAGTCTGCCATCGCCGCCATCGTGGCGGCACGCGAGGCGGAGGGGGCGTTCGTCGATCTGTTCGACTTCTGCAAGCGGGTGGACCGGCGCATCGTCAACCGGCGGGTCATCGAGGCATTGGTGCGCGCGGGGGCCTTCGATCGTCTGCATGAAGACCGTGCCACCCTGCTGAACAGCGTCGGCATTGCCATGGAATGGGCCGAAAGCGCCGCCAGAAACGTCGTGCAGGACAGTCTGTTCGACGACGGCGTGGCGGAAGCGCCGCCACCCCTGGTCAATGCCCCACCCTGGGGCCTCAAGGAACGCCTGATCCAGGAAAAAACCGCCCTGGGCTTTTTTCGCAGTGGCCATCCCTTCGATGCCGATCGTCAAGAACTGTCGGCCATCGTGTCCCGACCCCTGGCCCAGCTTGCCGCCCAGCCCCAAGCCCAGCTCCTGGCCGGTACCGTGCTGGCCGTGCGCACCCAGATGTCGCGTCGTGGCAAGATGGCCTACCTGCTCCTGGATGATGGCACGGCCCAGGTCGAGGTCGCCGTCTTCAGCGAGTTGTACGATGCCCAGCGCGAGCGTCTGCGCGAGGATCAGACCCTCGTCGTACAGGGTAAGGTCAGTCTGGACAGCTACTCCGGGGGTCTCAGGGTGACGGCTGAAGAGATCTTCGATCTGGAACAGGCACGTACACGGTTCGCCAAAGGTTTGAGCCTGACCCTGAATGGAAACGCCGACGCAGGGAGACTGATCGAATTGTTGTCCCCCTACCGGACAGGTGAGGCCGGCTGTCCGGTCACATTGCACTACAGCAACGAAAAGGCCACCTGCGACATCGACCTGGGTCAGGCGTGGCGGGTCAGGCTTGCCGACCCCCTCCTGGGTGGGTTACGCCAACTTCTGAACCAGGACTGCGTTCGGGTGGTCTATCCCCATCGCGCTGCCGCTTGAAAAGAACGGAAACCTCCTGAATCCGTGTTGATCACGACCACCCGGTGCAGGTCGGACTCTGGTGCGACGCTTTGGGTGTCGGGCTGAAGCCCGATCTACAACCGCCGCATGTACAGCGCCTCAGGCCTTCGGTAGGTGCGTCGGTCGAGCGCAAGCCGCACAGCCCGACCGTCGGACAGAAATCCGACTGCGCAGGGTACGTCGGTATCGACACGGTTTCCGGGTGGCTCGGTCTTGGGTGCATTGCCTGACCTCTTCCCCTCATTTACCATCGATGGGACCTCAAGAGCGTCCCATTGCCGTGCTCGAGCAAGCCATACCCGTCAATGCCATCGGCCGCAGCGGCACATCCGATCCC
>CALHRD010000025.1 GCA_938038385.1 uncultured Burkholderiales bacterium | reverse complement strand
GATCGTGGCGGTGGCCGCCTTCAACATCATCTCCACCCTGGTCATGGTGGTCACCGACAAGCAGGCCGACATCGCCATCCTGCGCACCCTGGGGGCGAGCCCCGCGAGCATCATGCAGATCTTCATGGTGCAGGGCAGCCTCATCGGCGTCGTGGGCACCGTCCTGGGCATGGCTGGAGGCATCGCCCTGGCGCTCAACGTGGAGACCGTCGTCCCCATGATCGAACGCAGCCTGGGCATGGATCTCTTTCCGGCGGACGTCTACTTCATCTCCGAGCTGCCCTCCAGGCTGGTATGGGCCGATGTCGCCTGGATCGGGGGGGTGGCCTTGTTGCTGTCTTTTCTAGCCACCCTTTATCCGAGCTGGCGGGCCGCCCGCGTGCAGCCGGCGGAGGCGCTCAGGTATGAGTGAGCAGACGGACACCGCGACGGTACTTGCCTGCACCGACCTGCAGAAGAGCTACTGGCAGGGACGCACCGAGGTGCCGGTGCTGACCGGCGTCGAGCTTGCCATCCGGGCCGGCGAGCAGGTGGCCATCATGGGCGCGTCCGGCTCCGGCAAGAGCACCCTGCTGCACATCCTGGGTGGACTGGACCGCCCCACCGCCGGCCGCGTGCGCCTGGCCGGCGAGGATCTCTGGGCACTGTCGGAGCAGGCGCGTGGCCGGTTGCGCAACCGGGCCCTCGGCTTCGTCTACCAGTTCCATCACCTGCTGCCCGAATTCAGCGCCGTCGAGAACGTGGCCATGCCCCTGCTGATCCGGCGCATGGCACGCAAGGCGGCGCTTGCGGCAGCGGCGGACGGGTTGGCCGAGGTAGGGCTGGGCCACCGCCTCGGCCACAGGCCGGGGGAGCTCTCGGGCGGCGAGCGGCAGCGGGCGGCCATCGCCCGTGCCCTGGTCACCCGCCCGGCCTGTGTGTTGATGGACGAGCCCACGGGCAATCTGGACCGCCATACCGCCGCCCGTGTGCAGGAACTGCTGCTCGACTTGAGCGCCCGGCACGGCGTGAGCTTCCTGGTGGTGACCCACGATCCGGAGCTCGCCGCCCGCATGGGACGCACTATGCATCTCGACGATGGGCGTCTGGTGTCGGCATGAGCCATGGGGTCGGCGCCAAGGGGGACTGGCGTTATGGGGGTGGCATTGCTAGACTGCCCGAAAAAAGCACTTCGGATCGTGAAGGAGACATAATGAGATCCATTGGTGTCGCTGCCTGGGCCTTCTGCCTCGCCATGCCCGGGCTTGCCGCGGGCCTGCCGGAGGATGCCGCCCTCGACCGGTCGGCCGACATCAAGACGCTGGTCCCCAGGGTGGTGGTCAACAGCGGTCGCCTGGAATGGGAGCCGCACAAGCGCGATCTGTCCGCCTGGCCCACCCTGAGTCATCTCGACCGGCGTGCCACGATCCGGCCGCAGCAGGCCGCCTACAGCGCACCCCTCAACGGCGATGCAGCCCGCGGCAGGGCGATCGCCATGGATCCCGCCAGGGGCAACTGTATCGCCTGCCACACCCTGCCGGGGGAGGATTGGCCCGGTTCGGTCGGCCACCTGCTCCTGGGCTACAAGCGACAGGGCCATGCGGATGCCTATGTCTATCAGCAGATTTATGACCGCCGCGTACTCAACCCGAATACCGTCATGCCGCCGTTCGGCGCCTTCGGCGTGTTGAGCGACCAGGACATCCGCGATCTGGTGGCCTATGTGCAAAGTCTGGACTGAGGGGGATAGCGCATGAAGATCCGCATCATCCTGCTGTTCACCCTCTGCGCCGGGCTGGCCTGTGCCCAGGAGAACGCCGTCTACCGGGACATGGATCTGCCGGTCGAGCAATACGAGCCGCATGTCAGGGGCGACATGACCCTGTCCAAGACCTACCCCTACTGGAAGGACAGGAACAAGCTCGACTGGCGCCTGGCTGGCAATCCCGAGGAGAACTGGAAGCTGAACTGGAAGTTCATGGACCCGCCCTTCAACAATACGGTCCATGGCGGTCATTTTGCCCTCGACCGGGGCGAGAGTCTGTACAAGTCCCTCAATCGTGACGGCCGCTTCGCCGCTTGCCTCGGCGCGACCAGCGGAAGGCTCAAGGGTCTGCGTACCCGGTACCCGATGTACCGCAAGGACCTCAGGCGGGTGGCGGGTCTGGAGGCGGTGATCGAGCACTGCGCCAGTGCCCAGGGCGAGGTGCTGCAGCATGGCAGCTACGACAACAGCGCCGTTTCCCTCTACCTGGCCAGCCTGAGCCAGGGCATGCCCATGCGCATCGACGTCTCCAAGGGTCCCATGCGCGAGGCCTTCGAGCGCGGCCGCCAACTCTTTCATACCAAGGCGGGCAGGCTCAACTTCGCCTGTTCTTCCTGCCATACCCGCAACGTCGGCCAGCTGGTGCGCGGCAGCCACATCACGACACCCTATGGCGACGTGGCCCATTACCCGGTCTACCGCACCCAGTACCGGCTGCAGTCCCTGCATCTGCGCATGATGGAATGCAACCTCGACGCCGGTGTGCAGCCCCTCATGCCCGGCAGCCAGTCCTATACGGACCTGGAGGTCTTCCTCAGCGCCCTGAGCAACGGCTATACCGTCAGCGTGCCTGCCGAACGCAACTGACGCCGGTCCGCTGCAGGATCAGGAGGCGGGTGGCTTGATGCGGCGCCGGCGCCGGCGCAGATAGGCGAGGATATACAGCCGCCAGCCAAACTGCACGGCGGCATAGCCGGCGACGGCCAGGATCAGGGCCAGTATCAGCAGGCCCAGCAGGAAGGTCTCTCCCATGCCCATGAACCACTGCATGAGCTGGGGCAGGAGCTGGCCCCAGTCGCCGGCCAGCCAGTCGAATTCGAAGGGTTTCAGGTCGGCCGGTTGTTCATCCAAGATGAGCGCGCCGAGGGTGTAGGCCGCGACGATGATGGCCGGCCAGGTGAAGGGGTTGGACAACAGGGTGGTGGCCACGGCCACCGGCAGGTTGACCCGGAACACGATGGCCAGGATCGCGGCGGTGAGCATCTGCAGCGGGCCCGGGATGAGCCCCCCGAACATGCCGGCGGCCACGCCGCCGGCGACGGAATGACGGTTGAGGTGCCACAGGTTGGGGTGCTTGAGCAGGGGGGCGAAGCGGCGCAGGTGTTTGTGACCGCGTACGGTCTCGTGGTCGGGCAGGTACTTGCGGAAATGCTTGCGGGGCATCCAGATGGGGAGGATCGGGTGCGTACCCGTTGAATTCTAATTGATCCGGTACGGAATATTGGCCTTCGCCATCGGGGCGGCCTGGCTGCAGACACGGCCAGTGCTGCCGGCCCTGGCCTGGCTGTGGCTGGCCCCGCCCGTGTTGCTGGTGGCGGCCTGGCTACCCGGCCGGGGTGGATGGGCGTGGCCGCGCCGCTTGCTCGTTTGGCTGCTGGCCCTGGTGCTGGGGTTTTTCTACGCTGCCTGGCGGGCCGAGCTGCGCTTGAACGACTCTCTGCCCCAGGCCTGGGAGGGCCGTCGTATCGTCCTCATCGGCCGCGTGCTGGACCTGCCTGAGTCGATGGCACGGGGCTGGCGTTTCCGCTTTGCCGTCTCCCATGTCGACACGCCCGGCGCCCGTGTCCCCAGGCAACTGCAGCTCGCCTATTATCCACCCGACGCCATCGATCTGGCCGGACCGGCCGCAGGGGACTGTTTGCGCCTGACCGCCAGACTCTATCGGCCCCACGCCCAGATCAACCCATACGGTTTCGACTACGAGGCCTGGCTTCTGGAGCGGGGCATCCGCGCCACCGGTTACCTCACGGCGGCCGCCGAGTCCGCCAGCGGCTGCCGTGACGGGCTGCGCGGCGCACTGGACCGCTGGCGCGATGCCATCCGCCGCCATCTGCTGCATTCCCTCGCCGACAGACCCTATGCCGGCGTCGTCGTCGCCCTGGCCATCGGCGACCAGAATGCCATCCCCGCCGCGCAGTGGACTTTGTTCCGCCACACCGGCGTGACCCACCTGATGAGCATCTCGGGGCTGCACGTCACCCTGTACTCCAGCCTGGTCTATCTCGTGGTCAGTTGGCTCTGGCGCCGAGCACCGGGGCTCTGTCTGCGCCTGCCGGCGCGCAAGGCCGGGCTCGGCCTGGGGCTCCTCGCGGCCACGGCCTATGTCGCCCTGTCAGGTTTCGGCATCCCGGCGCAACGCACCCTGTACATGCTGGCCGTGGGTGTGCTCTGCCTGTGGAGCGGCTGGGTGACCTCACCCACGCGCATCCTGGCCGTCGCCCTGCTGGTGGTGGTGCTCATCGATCCCTGGGCGGCCCTGGCGCCGGGGTTCTGGCTGTCGTTCGGGGCGGTGGCGGCGCTGATGTATGCCGGCAGTGGCCGACTGCGGCCGCCGCCCTGGTGGCTGGCCTGGTTCAGGGCCCAGTGGGCGGTGACGCTGGCGCTGACGCCGGCGCTGCTGGCACTGTTCAACGAGGTCTCCCTGGTTTCCCCGCTGGCCAATGCCTTTGCCATTCCCTTGGTCAGCCTGCTTGGGGTGCCGCTCGCACTGCTGGCGGCGGTCATTCCCTGGGATGGCCTGGCCATCGCAGCCCACGCCGTCATCCAGCTCACGCTGACCGGTCTGATTTGGCTGGACGCCCTGCCGCAGCCGGTCTGGCACGGCGCCCAAGCCGGTGTCGTCACCCTGGCCCTGGCCCTCGTGGGTGCCGCCCTCATGCTGTTGCCCCGCGGGGTGCCGGGGCGCTGGCTGGGTATCTTCCTGTTCCTGCCGCTGCTCCACCCCCGTCTCGAGCAGCCGGCGGCCGGCGAGTTCTGGGTCAGCGTGCTCGACGTCGGTCAGGGCCTGGCCGTGGTGGTGCGCACGGCGCAGCATGTCCTGGTCTACGATGCCGGTCCGCTCTACGCCTCCGGCGAGGATGCCGGCAATCGGGTCGTCGCGCCCTTTCTGCACGCCCAGGGCATCCGACATGTGCGTACCCTGGTCGTGTCGCATGACGACACCGACCACAGCGGCGGGGCCTTGGCACTGGTGACCAGTCATCGGCCGGCGGCGCTGCTCACCTCTCTGGCCGGTCTCGACCGGGCAGCCTTGAGCCCGCACGGTCAGGCCATCCTCGCCGCCCTGCCGTCGGCCCGCGCCTGCATCGCCGGGGAGAGTTGGCAGTGGGATGGGGTGGAATTCAGGGTCCTGCACCCGCCGGCGCATCACTACCGCAATCCCAACTACAAGGACAACGACCGCAGTTGCGTGCTCAAGATCGGCGGCCCGGGCGGCAGCATGCTGCTGACGGCGGACATCGAGCGGCTGGGCGAACTGAACCTGCTGGAGCGGCTAGCGGACGACCTGCACGCCGATGTCCTGCTCGCCCCGCATCACGGCAGCAAGTCTTCCTCGATGACGCAATTCCTGGAAGCCGTCGGGCCGCGCAAGGTCGTGATCCCGGTCGGCCACCGCAACCGCTACGGCCATCCGGCGCCTGAGGTCCTGGCGCGCTACCGCATGCGCGGCATGGAGATCCTGCGCACCGACCGCGACGGCGCCGTGGCGTTGCGCTTCGGGGCAGGTGGCGTGGAGACGAGCCGGGCGCGAGACACCGGGCGCCGCTATTGGCATAGGGTTTTCCCGGATGGGGCAAGGGGAGCAGGCTGAATTAGAATGTTCGTCACACTGCCATACCAAGGGGTCTGCCGGACGTCTTCACCCGCCTGCGGCGCTGCATGCTGCCGGCGGCGTCGCGGATGGGCGCTGCGGACCGTCCAAACGGGAGTCGCATGATCGAGGACGCCAAGCGACGTTTCGAGGATCTCAAGGCCACGGGTCTGCTGCCCTCGCCCAAGGGGGTGGCGCTGGCCGTGCTGGAGCTGACCCAGCGCACGGACGCCAGCATCCCGGCCCTGACCCGTCTGGTCCAGACCGATCCCGCCATGGCCGGGCGCATCCTGCGCTATGCCAATGCCGCCCATGGCGGAAGCCTTCGCCACATCGCCTCGCTGCCGCACGCCATCGTCTTCCTGGGGCTGTTCCGGGTGCGCCAGGTGGCCCTGGGGTTTTCCCTCATCGATCACTATCGCAGCGGCAACTGCGCCAATTTCGACTACCCGGCCTATTGGACGGCCTCGCTCGCCGCCGGCATCGCCGCCCAGCAGGTGGCGCACCAAGCCCAATGCCCGCCGGACGAGAGCTTTACCTGCGGCCTGCTTGCCGGCGTCGGGCGCCTGGCCCTGGCCACGGTCTTTCCCTACGAATACAGCGAGCTCCTGGCCGGTGCGCCTTCTGAGCTGGCCCTCAGGCAGGCCGAGGTGGCCGGCTTCGGCCTGCATCATGCTGAACTGTCGGCGGAACTGCTGGAGGATTGGGGCCTGCCGGAGATCTTCCACCGCGCCGTGCGCTATCACGAGATCCCGGCGGAGGCGCCCTTCCCCGCCGGTTCGCGCGCCCATGCGCTGACCGCGGTGCTGCACTTCGCCGCCAGGGTGGGCCACCTCCTGAGCATGGATGCCACCCAGCGATGGGAGCGCGTGCCCTCCCTCTATCACGCAGCCGCCCAGCTCGGGCTGGAGGATCATGAGGTGCCGCCCCTGTTCGAGAGCGTGGTCGAGCAGTGGCAGGACTGGGGCCGGGAACTGAGGCTGCCCACGCACGACTTCAGCGATCTCAAGAGCCTGCTCACCCTGCCGCCCGATCCGGCCGCCGTTGCCGGTCAGCCCGCACTGGTGGTGCTGCCGATGCAGGTCGCCCTCGTCGCTCCCAGCGCCGCACTGCGCGAGCGTCTTGCCGATACCCTGGATGCCATGGGCCTGCGTGTAGAACGGGCCAATGATCGGGATGGCGCCCTCAATTATCTGCGCGGGCATAGCGTCGACCTGATGCTGGTCGAGCTGGCGGACCCGGCCACGGCGTCGCTGGAACTGCTGCGCAGCCTGCGTGCGACGGCGGGTGGGCGCCATGCACACTGCATCGTCATCATCCCGCCTTCAGCCGAGGCCGAGGTGGCGCGGCTGATGCTGGAAGGGGCCTCGGACTATCTGCTCACCGACTACACCGAGGCGGCCCTGCTCGCCCGGTTGCATGCCGCCCAGCGGGTGGTCGCCCTGCAGGGGGCGGTGCGCGCCGAGCGCGAATCGGTCATCCGCTCCTCCGGCGAGTGGGCGCGATCGAACCGGCGGCTGTTGCAGGAGGCCCTCACCGACCCCCTGACCCAGCTTGCCAACCGGCGCTATGGGCTGGACCGCCTCAATCAGGAATGGTCCTTCGCCAGCCATCACGGCACCCAGCTGGCCTGTCTCATGCTGGACATCGACCATTTCAAGGCCATCAACGACCGGCATGGCCACGAGGTGGGCGACCTGGTGCTGAGCCAGATCGCCCGCGTGCTGGAAAAGCTCTGCCGCAAGAACGACGTCGTGTTCCGCTACGGCGGCGAGGAGTTCTGCATCGTCTGTCCCAGCACTGGACTGGCCGATGCGGTGCTGCTCGGCGAGCGCATCGTGCGCGCGGTGCGGGAGGGGCGCCACGGCCAGGTCGGCGCGCGCTTTAACGTCACCCTGAGCGTGGGGGTGGCGGTCAGGACCGCGGACATGGCCGACCCCGAGTCCCTGCTGGCCCGCGCCGACAAGGCCCTCTACCACGCCAAGGCGAACGGGCGCGATCGGGTGGTGGCGGCGCGCTGCGAAGTCGGCGAATCCGAGGCATGAGCCCTCTGGCGTTTTTTATGGATCAATCCGTGCAGGCGTCCGCTCCTTCCGGCGTGGGGGCACGGAAGAGCAACCAGTCGAGGTGCCGGTCCTGCATGGACTGCTCGCCCGGCATCAACAGCCCCCGCCTGACTTTCCATGGGGCGAACATATAATTGCTAGTCCATTCCGTCGATCGAGGCCGGTCGTCGAGCGTGAAACGTGCGCGCACCGTCCATGCGTAGTAGGCGCATGGGGTGAGGGGGGTCTCGATGCGATGTTCCGCTACGCTCAATCCGTCGCGTCGATAGATTTCCGCCCCCAGTGCAAAGAGCGGAGTGTCGTCGCAGCCCAGACCTTTGGAAAGGAAGCAGTGCAGGGTGTTGCCGAAACTCTCTTTGCGTCGCTCGACGGAGAAGATGCGCAGGTCGTAGCGCACGTTCGCAAACCGCGTGTCCTGTCCACCCACGGTGGCCAGGTCGATGGGGCGAGGGAACGCCTGCCAGCGGAAAGTGGGATTCATGTCCCCACTGAGTTGCGTCGGGCGGTACGACCCGGGTATCCAGCCCTGGGTCGGTTCCGGGTAAACCGGTGCCAGGGTGTAGTAGGGCGTTGGCGCGGAATATCGGGCCGGTTCCTCAGGGGCCTTGGGGTAGTAGACTTCGACCATCTCGAACACGATGCGCTCCGCCGCCTGGTCAAGCGCGGTATTCATTGACGCATCGAAAGGTGCGTGCTCGCGATCGAGCCAGGTCTCGCGTGGATGCGCCGGGCTGCGCAGCTCGAAACACATCTCGTCCAATACGGTTTTCCCGTCCGCATCCAGGATTTTCGCCTCCGGCTTGACAAAAAGTGCATAGACGGGCCCCTTTCCTTTGCCCTTGGCAACCGTGAAACCGATCTCGCGCAGCCCGACCTGCAGGATGACGGCCTTGGGTCCTGGGGATCCGGCGGGGGGTATGCGCTCGGCGGCCGGCTGTGGGGAGTCCGGCTGCGCCGGAGATCTCTGTCGCAAGATATTGGCAACCCTGTCACGCAGCTGACCCTGCAGGTCGGCCTGGTGTGACGTGGGCAGCAGGGTGTGCGCTGCGATCTCGGCCTCATCACTGGAGGCTGCCGAAGCGCCTGCCGCGCCGGCGATGGTATACAAAGGAATGAGCGGCAAGGCGGCGATGGCCAGCAATGGTGCGCCCGGGAGCATCAGGATGCCCAGCAAGGCGCCCCCTGCCGCGCCTTCTGCCACCGTCGAAGTCGAGGCCGCGCCGGCGATGCCTTTCGGAATGGTCGGCGCGGCCACGACAGTCAGGCGATCGGGCGGAACGGGGGTCCTGTCGGCAGGCTCCAGTGCAGACGGTGCAAGCGCGCAGCCTTGCATCGAGAGCATGATGATGAGGGCAGAGACGACGCTTCTCTTGTGTGTCATGCCGATCCGTCCGTGTTGTGGCGCTAACGGACATGGCCAAAGCCACCCCAGAGGATGAAAGCGGCCATGTCCGTTCCCTCACCTCAAGCCCCTCCGGCCCTCTCTCCCGGCCTCTCTCCCTGGGGGAGAGAGGAGGGTCGAGCCCCCCTCCCCCCCGGGGGGAGGGGTCGGGGGTGAGGGGGAGGAGGGGAGCTTCGCGAGCGGGCCGCGCCCCACCCCAACATCGGGGACCATAGGCGAAAAACGCGGCAGTAAAGATGCCAGCCGCAGACCGGAACCCGCCGGGTGGGGCATAGCCATGATCGTCTCGCATACTCACAACCTGTCTGCCCGATCTGATGGAAGATCCGGGTTTAACCGAACGGGTTGCATAGGCACTGGGGGTTTTGCTCAGAACAACCCAGGCACGACCTGTTTGGTCACCGCCACGGCGACGATGTAGGCGAACACGACCAGGGCGGCGATGAAGGCCATGACACGGATGGGCTTCGTCCGCCCGCGTTTCAGGGCCACCGTGCCCAGCCCGATATAGGCCAGCAGACCGATGATCTTGGCCAGGATCCAGGGTTGTTGCAGCGGATTGAGCTCGGCCACCACCACCAGGCCGATGGCGGCGATGAGCAGCAGCGTGTCGTTGACGTGCGGCAGGATGCGCACCCAGCGCTGTTGCAACTTGGGCGAGTCGAGCAGCATCCAGAAGCCCCGCAGCACGAACAGCACGAGGGTGACGTAGACCGTGCCGATGTGCATCAGGCGCAACAGGGTGTATTCCATGGGAACGGTTCTCCGCAGCGCTCAGGGCTCTTCGCGCAGGCCCTTGCAGTAGTTGATGAGTCCGTTGGTGGAGGCGTCGTGGCCGCGCGCCGGCTTGCCCGTTTTGATCTCCGGCAGGATGGCGCGCGCCAGCTGCTTGCCCAGTTCCACGCCCCATTGGTCGAAGGCGTTGATGTCCCAGATCACGCTCTGCACGAAGACCTTGTGTTCGTACAGGGCAATCAGCCGCCCCAGATTGCGCGGTGTGAGCCGGTGGTAGAGCAGGGTGTTGCTCGGCCGGTTGCCAGGGAAGACCCGGTGCGGTGTGAGGCGATCGATGTCCTTTTTCTTGAGCCCCTGGGCCTTGAGTTCGGCGCGGACCTCAGCGGCCGTCTTGCCGCGCATCAGGGCCTCGGACTGCGCAAACACGTTGGCGAGCAGCATCTCGTGCTGGTCGTCGATGGGATTGTGCGACTCGGCCGCCACCAGGAAGTCACACGGAACGAGCTTGGTGCCCTGGTGGATCAGCTGATAGAAGGCGTGCTGGCCATTGGTGCCGGGCTCGCCGAACAGGATGGGGCCAGTGGAGACCTTCACCCGCTTGCCGTCCCGTGTCACCCCCTTGCCGTTGGACTCCATGTCCAGCTGCTGCAGATAGGCCGGCAGACGCGCCAGATACTGGTCGTAGGGCAGCACGGCATGCGCCTGGGCATCCCAGAAATCGTTGTACCAGATGCCCAGCAGCGCGAGGATCACCGGCATGTTGGCGGCGGCGGGGGCAGAGCGGAAATGGACGTCCATGTCGTGGGCGCCCGAGAGCAGCTCCTCGAAATGCTCCATGCCCAGGTAGAGCGCGATGGACAGCCCGATGGACGACCAGAGGGAATAGCGACCACCCACCCAGTCCCAGAACTCGAACATGTTGTCCGGGTCGATGCCGAAGTTCACGACCGCGTCGCGGTTGGTGGACACGGCGACGAAATGGCGCGCCACGGCCCGGCCGTCCTTGGCGTTCTGCAGCAGCCATGCCCGCGCAGCGGCCGCATTGGCCAGGGTCTCCTGGGTGGTGAAGGTCTTCGATGCGACGACGAACAGGGTGGTCTCGGGGTTGACCCGTTTCAGGACCTCGGTCAGATGGGTGGGATCGACGTTGGAGACGAAGTGGGCGTTGAGGCCCGGCCGGGCGTAGGGGGTGAGCGCCTGACAGACCATGGCTGGTCCCAGGTCGGAGCCGCCGATGCCGATGTTGACGATGTCGCGGATGGGCTTGCCGGTGTGGCCTTTCCAACGCCGCTTGTGAACCTTGTCTGTGAACTGGCCCATCTGCTTGAGCACACGGCGCACGTCCGGCATGACGTTGCGGCCGTCGACCATCAGGTTGAGGTCGGCCGGCGCCCGCAGGGCCGTGTGCAGCACGGCGCGGTCCTCGGTCAGGTTGATGTGCCGGCCCGAGAACATGGCCTCGCGCGCCTTCTCCAGTTCTGCCGCCCTGGCGAGTCGCAGCAGCAGCTTCATGGTCTCGGCGGTAATCAGGTTCTTGGAGTAGTCCAGCAGCAGGTCGTTGAGCCGCAGCGAGAAACGCTCGAAGCGTCGCTTGTCCTGGCGGAACAGGTCGCGCAGGTGCAGTTTCCTCCATTCCTTGCGATGGCTGTGCAGTGCCTGCCAGGCGGCATCCAGTTCGGGCCGTTTCATGCTTGTCCTTCTTTCGGAGGCGGGTGTCCGGGAATTATAGCGCGCCGCTCAGGCCCGCCGTGCGGACAGGAGCAGATTGCGCGGGGTGAGGGCGGGTGCGCAGAAGGTACCCAGCTCGACCCGGTGGCCGTGTTCCTCCAGGTAGACCGCCATGTCCGTGACCAGCCACAGCTCCAGTGCGCGGCGAAAGGCCAGGCGCACCAATTCGAGCCGGCGCATGCGTGCGGCCGAGCGCTCGCCTTCCGCCTCCAGCCTCTGCCAGTCCGTGTGTGCGGGCAGAGGCAGGCCCTCACGGTCGGCCAGACGACGGCACCAGGTCTCGAAGCCGGCGGTGAGCCAGGTCTCCGGTACCGGTTTCAGGGGGTGATAGTCTTGCCCGGTGATCCCGCAGGCGAGCGCCTGGAAGGCCAGCTTCCAGGCCATGGCCCTGCGGCTCCTGTGGCGCAGACGGGGCGAGGCGGTCATGGTATCGGTCACGGCCAGACGCAGATCGTCATGGTTCAGCTGCAGGCTGCCGCCGCAGAAGGGGCGATAGCACTCGTCGAGCGTGCGGTGATAGCAGCAGGGCGCCAGATCCAGGGCCGGACTGGCCTGCTCGACGGCGCCGGCGATCAGGCTGCGGTGCAGGTCGCCGCAGGCATGCAGAGCCAGCGCATGACGACCTCTGAGGTGGCATGCGCTGGCCGGGTCCAGGGCATCGGCCTGGACGAAGCTCTGCCCGGTTTCCAGATGCCCATGCCGGGCCAGGGCCGTGCCCGCGGCGCACAGCGCCCGGTCGATCTCCAGGCTTGTGACCGGGATCTTCCAGAACCCGGCCAGCAGGCGACCGAGATGGCCCTTGCCGGCGCACCATTCCACCACCGGTCCGACAGGTCTGCCCAGGGCGGCGGCATAGGCCTCGATCTGCGCCCGTTTGCGCCCCGGTACGCCCCAGTCCAAGCGGCCCGAGCTCGCTGGCAGCAGGTGGGTGGGACAGGGCGGCACCTGCAGCAGGGGCACAAGCCCGGCCAGGTCCGGAAAGTGGCGGGCAAGCCAGACGACCAGGCCGGTGGTTTCCGCCGCACGCGCCTCCAGGGAGGCGGCGTCCACGGCCAGTGCCTCCTGTGCCAGGGCCGGATGAGCGGTGCACCAGTCGGGTTCGGGCGCACGGAAGGGCTGTGGCCGCCAGAGGAACTGGTAGGCCAGCAGCAGGGCCTCCAGGGCGGCCTTGCGTTCACGGTGCGTCATGCGGCCGGCAGGCGGATCTCGAAACGGGTCAGGCCTGGCTCGGAGCCGACCCGGATTCGGCCGCCATGCGCCTCGACGATGGATTTGGCGATGGCCAGGCCCAGGCCGGTATGTACGCCGCCCCCCTCGCGCCGCGCCGGGTCTGCACGGTAGAAACGGTCGAACAGGCGCGGCAGGTGCTCGGCCGGGATGGCCGGACCCGGGTTCTCGACGGCGATGACCACGCCGTCTGTGTCGCGCTGCAGGCTAACCCCTACCGTGCCGCCGCGGTCGGTGTGGCGGATGGCGTTGCCGAGCAGGTTGGCCAGGGCCCGCTGCAGCATGAGGCGGTCGCCGTGCACGCCGGCCTCGCCGCTCACCGCGAGCGCCACCCCGGCTTCGTGCGCGAGGGCCTCGTGAAACTCGATGAGTCGCTCGACCTCCAGCCTCAGGTCCACCGCTTCACGGTGCGGCACGAGCAGGCGGTTGTCGGCCTTGGCCAAGAACAGCATGTCGGCGATCATGCGCGCCAGCCGGTCGTATTCCTCCAGGGCCGACTCGAGCGTCTCGCGGTAGGCACGGGCGTCGCGCGGGCGACTGAGGGCCACCTGGGTCTGGGTCATCAGGTTGGAGATCGGTGTGCGCAGTTCGTGGGCGAGGTCGGAGGAAAAGTCGGCCAGGCGGCGGAAGGCATCCTGCAGGCGAGCCAGCATCTGGTTGAAGGATGTCGCCAGGGCGGCCAGTTCATGCGGGACCCGCTTCTCCGGCAAGCGCGTATCGAGATGGCTGGCCGAGATGGAGGCAGCAGTGGCCCCCATCTCACGCAGTGGTGCCAGCGCCCGCGCGGTCACCGCCCAGCCCAGCCCGGCGGTGACCAGGGCCGCCAGCCCCATGGCCAGGGCCAGGGTGCGGCGGAACTGGTGCATGAATTCGGCATGGTGACGGATATCCAGGGCGACGGCCACCGTGTAGGGTCCCCCTTCGCTGACACCGGCGGGCATGCGTGCAGCCAGTCCGCGATAGGGTCTCCCGTCCCCGATCCAGGTGATGAGGCTGCGCTCGTGTCTGCGTGCCGCCTCCAGCAGGGGATGCGGGAAGGTCTCGGCCGTGCTGGCGAACCAGACTCGGCCGGCTGCGTCCAGGACTGCCAGCGTCAGACCGTGATGCCCGACCAAGGCATCGTCCAGCTGCTGTGGCAGTGCGTCCAGTGCAGCGCGATCCCTGGCCTTGGCCAGCAGATTGCCAACCAGCTCGAGCTTGCCGGCGAGGATGTGCTGGTCCATGTCGCGGAAATGACTGTCCACCGCGCGGTCGAGCACGACGCCCAGCATCCCCAGCACTGCCGCCACGACGACGGCGAAAAGCAAGGCAATGCGATTGGTCAGGGAAAGCGGCTTCACGCGTCCAGCACGTAGCCCATGCCGCGCACGGTGCGGATCAGCTTGGGCTCGAAGCCCTCGTCGATCTTGGCGCGCAACCGCTTGACGGCCACGTCGATGACGTTGGTGTCGGAATCGAAATTCATGTCCCAGACCTGCGAGGCGATCAGCGCCCTTGGCAGGACCTCACCGCGCCGGCGCAGGAACAGCTCCAGCAGGGCGAACTCCTTGGCGGTGAGATCAATGCGGCGGCCGCCGCGCGTGACCCGGCGGCGGATGGGGTCGAGTTCCAGGTCGCCGGCGCGCAGGACCTCCGGCGCGGGCTGGCGGTGGACCCGTCGCAACAGGCTGCGCACGCGCGCGAGCAGCTCGGCGAAGGCGAACGGCTTGACCAGGTAGTCGTCCGCCCCCGATTCGAGGCCCTGCACGCGGTCCTCCACGGCATCGCGAGCGGTGAGCAGAAGCACCGGCAGCGTGCGTCCGGTGGCGCGCAGGGCCTTGAGCACCTGCCAGCCGTCCATGCCGGGGAGCATGACGTCGAGGATGGCCAGATCGTAGTCCCCGGTGAGCCCCAAGTGCAGGCCGTCGCAGCCGCTGCGGGCGAGGTCGGCGACGAAGCCCGCCTCGGTGAGGCCCTGTACCAGGTAGGTGCCGGTCTTGGGTTCGTCCTCGACGATCAGGATCTTCATTGCGGGTTTCCCATGGGCTCGGATTTTGGCCCAGAATGATCTGCGACGGGGCGATCTTCGTGGGCGCGTTCGAAGCAATTGCCGAACAAGTGGCCGTGTCGGCCACAGTTGCGCAGCGCGGTGTTGGCTTCGCCCGCGGGCGACATCCGGCTGGCGTGATGTAGGGGGTTTCCCTGTGCCAAGTTACTGCCCGGCGCCCATTCCGCAAGCACGGCCCGTTGCTGATTTGAAACAGGCGCCTCATACCAAGCTTCCAGTCCATAGCAAGGGGAAGTTGAAAACCGCTACGACCCGGCTCATGCAGGCGCAGGAGAAACCTCCCGCGCGGGTGAGAAAGCGCTCTCAGAAGGCACGGGCCAACGATGCTGCTTGAACCCAGATCGTCCATCAGGCGGCCCTACGGGCCTAGGCGCGCCCTGGCGGTCGGAGCGTGGCCATTTCGTGCGCTTGCTCGTCGGCCATAGGCACGGCTATGGCCTCCTCCCAACCGCCCGAACTGCCTCGCGCTCCACCTCGCCATCATCGCGCGTCCTGATGGACGATCTGGGTTGAATCATCCTAAAAACCGCAGTTGAACGCGCCCGAAGGCCGGGCCAAACCGGTGGCTGGCGCGAAGCGACGACGCCGCAGGGTCGACCCCTGCAAGGAGGAGCGACAAAGCCAGGCGCCGTTTTGGCCCGGAAAGCGGGCGCG
>CALHRD010000024.1 GCA_938038385.1 uncultured Burkholderiales bacterium | reverse complement strand
CCTGCGGGGGAAAGTCGGCCAGGACCAGGTCCATCAGCTCGCGCACCCCTTCGCCATGGGCACCGGAAACGGGATAGGGCACGCCCAGGCCCAGTTCGTGAAACTCGGCCACGGCCTGGTCGCCTGGCATGCCCTCGGTCTTGTTGACGACCAGGTGGACCGGCCGGCCGGTGCGGCGCAAGCGCTCGGCGATCAGCTTGTCCTGCGGGGTGAGACCGCCGCGGCCGTCGACGAGGAAGAGGATGGCATCGGCCTCGTCCACCGCCTGCAGCGTCTGCCGGGCCATCTCGAACAGGATGCCACTGTCGGCCACCGGCTCGAAGCCACCCGTATCCACCACCAGGTAGGGACGATCCCCGACCCTGCCGTGACCGTAATGCCGGTCGCGGGTGAGCCCGGGCTGGTCGTGCACCAGGGCGTCGCGCGTCTTGGTGAGCCGGTTGAACAGCGTGGACTTACCGACGTTGGGACGGCCGACCAGCACGAGGGTGGGTAGCATTCGGGATACAGGTTACGGGCAGCGGTCGGACTCAGCGCGTCTTCGGGGTGGTGACTGGATCTGTGCGCGGTAAGCCGTCCCCTGAGACCCGGAAGGCGTACACCCCGCCGTTGGCCGTCTGTACCACCAGCCCCTGCGCAATGGCGATCGGCGCGGCCGCGATCGCGCTGCCGTCGGTGGCGGCACGCGCGGCGAAGGCGCCGGTCTCGCGGTCGAGCAGGTGCACGTGACCCTGATAGTCGCCCAGCGCGACGTGGCCCTCCAGCGGCAGCGGCGTGGACAGGCGCCGGTCGCGCAGCTTGTCCTGCTTCCAGGGGCTCACCCCGCGTTCGCGGTCGAAGGCGTGCACGGTGTCGGCACTGTCCGCCGCATAAAGCTGGCGCGCATCCATGGCCACTCCACGCAGGACGGAGATGTCTCGACCCCATACGGCCTGGCCGTTGATGCGGTCGAAACAGGCCACCCGCCCCTGGTAGGCGCCGGCGCAGATCAGGCGTTCACTCATGGCCAGCGGGCCGGCCACATCGGCGATGCGCTCCAGTTCCGTGGCCCCCTTGGGCAGGGCGACATTGGTCTCCCAGATCGGCGCACCGTTGGCCAGAGACAGGGCGGCCAGCCTGCCACCCGGAAAACCCGCGTACACGGCACGATCCCCCAGCGCCAGGCTGCCGGGCTCGCGCAGGGTCAGGGCGGGCAGCGCCCGGCTGTAGACCCAGCGCCGCTTGCCGTCGGCCGCGTCGAGCGCCCAGACCTTGCCGTCGTTGCCACGCACCGCCACCAGGCCGCCGCGGGCCTGGGGCGGCGACAGGATCTCGCCGGAAAGTTGTGCGGTCCAGGCCGGCTGGCCGTCGGCGGCCCGATAGGCCAGCACCTCGCCCTTGGGCGTGCCCACCAGGACGAGTCCATCGCCCAAGCCGACCCCGGCCGATAGTCTGCGGCCGGTCTCGATGCGCCCCAGCTCCCGGCCCGTGGCCGCATCGATCTTCAGGATGCGGCCGTCGCGGCCGGCGGCGTAAACGGCCTGGCCGTCGCTGGCGGGGGTGAACGTGTAAGGCTGCCCGTTGCCCACGTTGACCTCCCACAGCCGCGTCAGTCCGACGCTGGGCTGGAAGCTCGGCAATTCCGCCGGTTTGATCCTGGGCTCGCCGAAGTCGAACCAGCCGCCGACCGTGCTGCAGCCGGCGAGACTCAGGGCAAGGGTGAAGCCGAGGGCGGGTAGCAGCATGCGCTTCACTTGGTCAGCCTCCGAGGGCGTCGAGCTTGATCTCGACCAGGGGCGTCAGCGCGCTCTTGTCGCCCAGCCTCTTCAGGGCATCCCGATAGGCGGCGCGCGCCTCCTCGGTCTTGCCCTGCTCGACGAGGATGTCGCCCTTGAGGTTGGCGTAGAGACCGGCGTAGGCCTCGTCATGGGGTTGCTGCAGCAGCGTCAGGGCGCCGGCGAGGTCCTTGTTCTCCATACGCATGGCCGCCAGGCGCAGGCGGGCCAACTGTTCGACACTGGCGTCGCGCGCCTTGTCGAGGGCATAGGCGTATTGGGCGTCGGCGCTCTTGAGGTCACCACCGTCGTGGTTGATGCGACCCGCCAGCCAGGCGGCGGGCGCGGCGTAGGCCGTGCGGCCGTAGTTCTCCATGATCTGGCCGGTGATGTCGCGCACGGCCTTGGCATCGTTCAGCATGGCCGCCTGCAGGGCCCGGTCGAAGAGCTGGGAGGCCTCGACCGCCTGTTTGTGCGTCCAGGTCTGCCAGCCTCTCCACCCGGCCACGGCCAGGAGGAAGACGGTGAGGCCGGTGATGATCCATTTGGCGTTGTGTTTCCACCACGCCTTGAGTTCGTCGAGTTTTTCCTGTTCTTCCAGGTCGAGGGCCATAGTGCGATTCCGTCAGTGGGTGAAGAGTGGATGAAGCGAGGATGGCGCGGCAATGCGGCATCAGCGCGCCAGTGTTTTGAGCACGTCCACCGCCGTGTCCAGACCGAGCCGCTGCTGCTCGCCGGCGGCACGCAGGGGTTTGAGACTGACCTCGCCGGCGGCGGCTTCGTCCTCGCCAAGGAGGATGGCGTAACGGGCCAGGCTGGCATCGGCCTTCTTCATCTGCGCTTTGAAGCTGCCGCCGCCACCGTGGGACACGACTTTGAGCCCCGCATCGCGCAGGCGTTCACCGACCAGACGCGCAAAACGGGCCGCCGCTTCGCCCACGTGCACGATGTAGGCATCCGGTGCCGGTTCTTCGTAACGCTGACCGGCATCGGTCAGCAGCGCGAGCACACGCTCGATGCCCAAGGCGAAACCGCAGGCCGGCGCGGGCCGGCCACCGAGCTGCTCCACCAGTCCGTCGTAGCGGCCGCCGGCACAGACCGTGCCCTGGGCGCCGAGACGATCGGTGACCCATTCGAAGACCGTGTAGTTGTAGTAATCCAGACCGCGCACCAGACGCGGGTTGATGCGGTAGGCGATGCCTGCTTCTTCCAGGCCCTGGCGCAGGGCGTCGAAGTGCTGCAGGGCCGCGTCGTCCAGCTCGTCCATCAGCCGCGGGGCCGCGGCCACCAGCGCCTGCATGGCCGGGTTCTTGGTATCCAGGATACGCAGGGGGTTGCTGTACAGCCGCCGTCGTGCATCCTCGTCGAGTGCCTCCTGGCGGGCCTCGAAGTAGGCGATGAGCTTCTGACGATGCCGGGCGCGGGACTCGGCCCCGCCCAGGGTGTTGATCTCCAGCCGGATGTGCTCGGCGATGCCCAACATGCGCCACAGCCGGGCGGTCATGAGCAGGTGCTCGATGTCCAGGTCGGGACCGGCGTAGCCGAGGGCCTCCACCCCGACCTGATGAAACTGTCGGTAGCGGCCCTTCTGCGGTCGTTCGTGGCGGAACATCGGGCCCATGTACCAGAGCCGCTTGCCACCGTCGAACAGGAGGTTGTGTTCGATCACGGCGCGCACGCCGCTGGCCGTGCCCTCGGGACGCAGGGTCAGGCTCTCGCCATTGAGCTCGTCGATGAAGGTGTACATCTCCTTCTCGACGATGTCGGTCACCTCGCCGATGGCGCGCTGGAACAGCCCGGTGTGCTCCAGAATGGGCGTGCGGATCTCCCTGTAACCATAGGCCGCCAGCCACTTGCGGACGATGGCCTCGAAGTGCTGCCACAACGGGGTTTGCGCCGGCAGGATGTCGTTCATGCCGCGCACGGCGCGCAGTGCGGTGCTCATCGGCCGTTCAGCCGCCGCAGAGCTCGTCGGCCAGGCGCTGGGCCGCGGCGAAGTCCAGGCTGCCCTCATAGATGGCGCGGCCGGTGATGGCACCGACGATGCCCTCGTCATGCACGGCGCACAGCCGGCGCACGTCGTCGAGGTCGGTGATGCCGCCGCTGGCGATGACGGGTATGGTGAGGGCCTGTGCCAGCTTGACCGTCGCCTCCACGTTGACGCCGCTCATCATGCCGTCGCGGCCGATGTCGGTGTAGATCACCGCCTCGACTCCGTAGTCCTGGAACTTCTGCGCCAGATCGACGACCTCGTGATGGGTGACCTTGGACCAGCCTTCCACCGCGACCCGGCCGTCCCTGGCGTCCAGGCCGACGATGATGTGGCCTGGGAAGGCGTTGCAGGCGTCGTGCAGAAAACCGGGATTTTTCACCGCCGCGCTGCCGATGATGACGTAGGTGATGCCGTCGTCCAGGTAGCGCTCGATGGTGTCGAGATCGCGGATGCCACCGCCGAGCTGGACCGGGATCTCATCTCCGACCGCGTCGGTGATGGCCTTGATGGCCGCTTCGTTGACCGGCTTGCCGGCAAAGGCACCATTGAGGTCGACCAGGTGCAGGCGGCGCGCACCGGCATCGATCCATCTGCGCGCCATGGCCGCCGGGTCCGCGGAGAACACGGTGGCCGAGGCCATTTCGCCCTGTTTCAGACGCACGCACTGACCGTCCTTGAGATCGATGGCAGGGATGATGAGCATGGTTCGGGAATCGGTAATCAGAGATCGGGGATCAGAAGGCCTTGCCATCCCAGCGCACGAAGTTGGCCAGCAGACGCAGGCCGTCGCGGGCGCTCTTTTCCGGATGGAACTGCACGGCGAAGACGTTGTCGCGGGCACAGGCACAGACGAATTCGTGCGGATAACTCGCATAGCCCACCGCCAGTTCGGGCTGGGCCGGCACGACATGATAGCTGTGCACGAAGTAGAAGCGGGCACCGTCGGCGATGCCCTGCCACAACGGGTGGGCGACCTGGCGCACGTTGTTCCAGCCCATGTGCGGCACCTTCAGCCGTGCACCCGCGGCGTCGCGCAGGTCCTCGGCGAAACGCACCACACGGCCGGGCAAGACGCCGAGACACTCGGTATCACCCTCGTCGCTGTGTTGGAACAGGACCTGCAGGCCCATGCAGATACCCAGGAAGGGTTTGGTCCGTGCCGCCTCCACGACCACCTCACGCAGTCCCAGGGCATTGATCTCGGCCATGCAGTCGGGCGCCGCCCCCTGGCCGGGGAAGACGACGCGCGCGGCGGCCTGGATGGTCTCGGGGTTGCCGGTGACCATGACGTTGGCCTCGGGCGCGACATGCTCGAGCGCCTTGGCCACCGAGTGCAGGTTGCCCATGCCGTAGTCGACCACGGCGATGTCGACCGGCGTCATAGACTCCCCTTGGTGGAAGCCACCGCCATCCCCAGGCGCGGGTCATGCTCCAAGGCCATACGCAGAGCCCGCCCGAAGGCCTTGAACACGGTCTCCGCCTGGTGATGGGCATTCAGGCCGCGCAGGTTGTCGATGTGCAGGGTGACGCCGGCGTGGTTGACGAAGCCCTGGAAGAATTCACGGATCAGGTCGACGTCGAAATCGCCGACGCGGGCACGAGTGAAGCCGACGTGGAATTCAAGGCCGGGCCGGCCCGAGAAGTCCACCACCACGCGCGACAGGGCCTCGTCCAGCGGCACGCAGGCATGGCCGTAACGGCGGATGCCCTGCTTGTCGCCCACGGCCCGGCTCACGGCCTGGCCGAGGGTGATGCCGACGTCCTCGACGGTATGGTGGGCGTCGATGTGCAGGTCGCCGTGGGCCTCGATGTCCAGGTCGATCAGGCCGTGTCGGGCGACCTGGTCGAGCATGTGCTCGAGGAAGGGCACGCCGATGGCGAAGCGGGAGCAGCCGCTGCCGTCCAGGTCGAGCTTCACCGTGATGCGGGTCTCCAGGGTCTGGCGGCTGACTTCCGCCCTGCGCGGGGTATTCACGATCGTGTATCCAATTCGGCCTTCAAGGCATCCAGAAACAAACCGTTTTCATCGGGCGTACCCACCGTCACCCGCAGGCAGTCCGTGAGCAAAGGATGCGCTCCATGCAGGCTCTTCACCAGCACGCCGCGACGCTTCAGACCTTCGAACACGTCGGCGGCACCTGCCAGGCGCAGCAGCAGGAAGTTCGCCACGCTGTCATACACCTGCACGCCCGGTAACGCCCGCAGGGTCTGCACAAGCCGCACCCGCTCGGCGACGATGCAGGCGGCCTGCTGTTCGAGTACCGAAACGTGTTCCAGGGCGAGGCGCGCCGCCTGCTGGGTGAGCACGCCGACATTATAGGGCAGACGCACCTTGTCGAATTCCGCGATCCAGGCCCGGGGCCCCGCCAGATAACCCAGACGCAGCCCTGCCAGACCCAGTTTGGACACCGTGCGCATGACCAGGAGATTGTCGTGCCGGGGCACGTCGTCGAGAAAGCTCAGCCCCCCGGCAAAGGCGTGATAGGCCTCGTCCACCACCACCAGCCCCGGCGTGACGTGGATGATGCGCTCCATCACGGCCCGATCGAAGGTGTTGCCGGTGGGATTGTTGGGATAGGCCAGGAAGACCAGGGCCGGCTTGTGCACTGCGATGGCCTCCAGCATGGCCGCCTCGTCCAGGGCGAAATCGGGCGTGAGGGGCACACCCACGTAGCGCATGCCGCAGAATTCGGCGATCAGGCGATACATGATGAAGGAGGGCTCCACCGACAGCAGGGTCGCGCCTGGGCGGGCCAGGGCCAGGGCCAGGATCTGGATCAGTTCGTCGGAACCGTTGCCGAGCAGGATCTCCAACTGCGCGGGGATGGCGAAGGCCCGCCGCATGACGACCTTGAGTCCGTCCGCGCGGGGGTCGGGGTAACGGTTGATGGCCGTTCCCGCCAGCACCGAGCCCAATTCTCGAGCCAGCTCGGTCGGCAGGCGGTAGGGGTTCTCCATCGCGTCCAGCTTCACCAATCCGTGCGCATCCGGCACGTGATAGGCATTCAGGCGAAGGATCTCCGGGCGGACGAGCTGATCGGGCGACATCGAAGCGTGGGTGATGGGTGATGGGTGAGGGGTGAGGGGTGAGGGGTGAGGGGCAGATGGTGCCTGTGGCATCCCGAGCTTGTCCTGCCGTGCCCTGACCCTGTCAGCGGTGACCTGTCCCCTGCCCTCCGTAGGTGCGTTCCACGTAGTCCTGGACGATGGTCTGGAATTCCTCGGCTATTCTGTCGCCCTTGAGGGTCACGGTCTTCTCGCCATCGACGAAGACGGGCGCCACCGGTGTCTCGCCGGTGCCGGGCAGGCTGATGCCGACATTGGCGTGCCGGCTCTCGCCGGGGCCGTTGACGACGCAACCCATGACCGCGACGCTCATGCCCTCCACACCCGGATAGCGTCCGCGCCAGACGGGCATCTGTGCGCGCAGCCAGGTCTGGATGTTGAGGGCCAGCTCCTGGAAATAGGTGCTGGTGGTGCGTCCGCAGCCTGGACAGGCGGTGACCAGGGGGGTGAAGGAACGGATACCCATCACCTGCAGGATCTCCTGCGCCACCTGCACCTCGGTGGTCCGCGGCTCGTCGGGGCGAGGGGTGAGGGAGACGCGGATGGTGTCGCCTATCCCCTCCTGCAGCAGCACCGCCAGCGCGGCCGTGGAGGCGACGATGCCCTTGGAACCCATACCCGCCTCGGTCAGACCCAGATGCAGGGGGTAATCGCAGCGCGCCGCCAGATCGCGGTAAACGCGGATGAGGTCCTGCACGCCCGAGAGCTTGCACGACAGGATGATGCGCTCGCCCGGCAGACCCAGCTCCTCGGCGCGGGCGGCCGACTCCAGGGCCGAGGCGATGACCGCATGTCGCATCACCTCCTCCACCTCCAGGGGCCTGTCCATGCGGGCGTTCTCGTCCATCATGCGCGCGAGCAGGGTCTGATCCAGACTGCCCCAGTTCACGCCGATGCGCACCGGCTTGTCGTAACGGCAGGCGATCTCGATGAGCTGCGCGAACTGCTCGTCGCGCTTTGCGCCGCGCCCGACATTGCCGGGATTGATGCGCAGCTTGGCCAGCGCCTGGGCGCATTCCGGCACGCTGCCGAGCAGCTTGTGACCGTTGAAATGGAAGTCTCCGATCAGCGGTACGTTGCAGCCCTGGACATCCAGCCGTTCGCGGATGCGCGGCACGGCCTGCGCCGCCTCCAGGGTATTGACCGTGATACGCACCAGCTCGGAGCCCGCTTCCCAGAGTTCCCGCACCTGGCGCACCGTGGCGGCGACATCAGCGGTGTCGGTGTTGGTCATGGACTGGACCACCACCGGCGCGCCGCCGCCGACCGCGACATGGCCCACCATCACCCGGCGGCTGGGTCTTCTGACGATCTCTTTGTGCAGGGTCATGGGCGCATTCCTGGCCGGGTCACTCCAGCGTCAGCCGGGCGACCTTTTCGCCGATGTAGGGTTTGAGATCGATGACGTGGCCGTTGTAAACCAGACTGACGGTGGCGGCGTTGCCCACCACCAGCCTGAATGGCGGGGTGCCGGAGACCACTTCGCTCGACCCGCCGCGCACCAGCTTGGAAAAACGCATACCCTTGCCATCGACGACCTGGATCCAGGAATCCTCGGCCGGTGCGAAGCGCATCGACACCCGGCCCTGGGACTGCGTCTCCGCCACGGTCGACGCCGCGGTCTCCGGCGGGTTGTCGGCGCGGGGCGAGGCTGCCGGTGCGGTCGGCGGGTTGTCGGTTTGCAGCCGGGTGGCGGGGGGCGCCGGTGACTGTTCGCTGCCGGCCGCGGGCCGAATCACGGGTTCGGGAGCCGGCGCGGCAGCAACCGGCAGGGTCGGTGTCGTCTCCGGCGAGGGCGAATGCGGGCCCACCGCCAGGCCTGGGGCGACTGCCGCATCTTCGGCCGGTTGCGCCGTCTCCGCTGGCAGCAGTGCATGCTCTCCCTGCCTGAGCCAGGTATAAAGCCCCACCACAACGGTCACGAACAGGATCACCAGCAACAGGGGCAGCAACAGCCAGCGGGCGACAGGGGATCTGCCCAGACGCACACCGGCCGAAGGTGCGGTGATGGTCTGGGACACCGTTTCGACGCTGTTGACCGCCGGCATCAACTCACCCGGCGCCACCCCCACGATCTTGGCGTAGTTGCGCACGAAGCCGCGCACGAACACCGGATCGGGCAGGCCCGTCCAGTCCTCCGCCTCCAGGGCCTCGATCTGGCGCGGGGTGAGCTTCAGCCGTTCTGCCACCTCAGCGATGGTCAGGCCACGGGCCTCGCGCGCGGCGGCCAGTGTGGCGCCGAATCCGGGCGTGAACGCCGGGCTCAAGGCCGCCCTCCGGGCTGGTCATACTGACCGCTGCGCAGCCAGTGGTTCTCCTCGCTGTCGGGGAAACGACGCTCGAGCTGGCTTGCGTAGCTGGCCTCACTGACCCGGTCGCCGAGCTGGCGCTCGACCCGCACCCCCAGCCACAGGCCGCGCGCATCCAGCTCCGAGACGGCAGCGGCCTGCTTGAGCAGATTCCGCGCCGACACCAGACGTCCCTGACGGGCATGCAGGTCCGCCAGCGCCAGGAGCGCCGTGGGCTGGTTGGGCATGCGGCGCAGCGCCCGCTGCAGGTAGTCTTCGGCCGCCTTGAGATCGCCCTTCTGCAGGCTGCACAGACCCGCGTTGGTCAGGGCCCGCTCCGGCGAGGCATAGAGCGGGTTGGTCAAGGCCAGCTCGAACTGCGCCAGCGAGGCATCGTAGCTGCCGCGCTGACACAGGAACCAGCCGTAGTTGTTGTGCGCCTCGGAATAATTGCGCTGCAGCGCGATGGCGCGCTTGAAGCTGGCGTCCGCCTTGGCGTCCTCGCGCAGGTCGCCGTACACGAGGCCGAGCATGTTGTGGGCGGGCGCGTAATTGGCATCCGCCTTCAGGGCCTCCTCCAACCCCTGCAGGGCGACGGCGTGCTGTCCGCGCAGGAAGTATTGCGCGGCCAGCTCCGTGTGGATGCGGGCGCGGGGGTTCTCACCGGCACCGGACTGGGCCTCGCGGCCCAGGCTGTCGTCGGGCGTCTGGGCACAAGCCGCCAACAGCAGGCCCAACGCCACAGCGATCCAGGCCTTCATGCGGCCACCCCCACCCGCAGCGCGTCCATGCGACGCAGTACGCGACGGGACTTGTCCTCGACCTCCCCTGCGAGCTGTCCGCAGGCCGCATCGATGTCGTCGCCACGTGTCTTGCGGATGGTGGCGATCAGCCCCGCCGCCTGGAGCTCACTGGCGAAGCGCCGCACGGTCTGGGCCGGAGAGCGCCGGTAGCCCGAGTCCGGGAACGGGTTGAAGGGGATCAGATTGAACTTGCATGGCACATCGCGGGTGAGTTCGATCAGGGCGCGGGCATGCTCCGATGCGTCGTTCACCCCTTCCAGCATGACGTACTCGAAGGTGATGAAATCCCTGGGCGCCGCCGCCACATAGCGACGGCATGCGGCCATGAGCTCGCGCAGGGGATACTTGCGGTTGATGGGGACCAGTTCGTCGCGCAGGGCATCGTCCGGGGCATGCAGCGAGACCGCCAGCGCCACGGGCATGCGCTCGCGCAACCGGTCCATGGCCGGCACGATGCCGGAGGTCGACAGCGTCACCCGCCGGCGCGATAGCCCATAGGCATGATCGTCGAGCATCACGGACAGCGCAGTCACCACGTTGTCGAAATTGAGCAGGGGCTCGCCCATGCCCATCAGCACCACATTGGAGATGATGCGTTCGCCGCGCGGATCACGCCCGAGGGCCTTGTTGGCCCACCACAGTTGCCCGAGGATTTCGGCAACCGAGAGGTTGCGGTTGAAGCCCTGGCGGCCGGTGGAACAGAAGCGGCATTCCAGGGCGCAGCCGACCTGGGTCGAGACGCACAGCGTGCCGCGATCGGTTTCCGGGATGAAGACCGTCTCCACCCGGTTGCCGGGGCCCACCTCCAGCAGGAATTTGCGCGTTCCATCGGCGGCGGCCTGTTCGGCCACCAGCACCGGGGGTCGGATCTGCGCCGACTGCCTGAGCTTCTCCCGCAGGCTCTTGGCCAGGTCGGTCATCTGGTCGAAATCCTCCGCGCCGTGCTGATGCAGCCAGCGCAACACCTGCCTGGCGCGGAAGGGCTTCTCGCCGATGTCCTGAAACCAGGCGGTGAGCCCCGGAAGGTCGAGGTCGAGCAGGTTCAACGGGAATAGATTTCCGCAGCCGGGAAGAAGTAGGCGATCTCCACCGCTGCCGTCTCGGGTGCGTCTGAGCCATGCACCGCATTGGCGTCGATGGATTGGGCGAAATCGGCGCGGATGGTCCCGGGTTCGGCCTTCTTCGGATCGGTGGCACCCATCAGCTCGCGGTTCTTGGCGATGGCGTTTTCGCCCTCCAGGACCTGGATCATGACCGGGCCGGAGCACATGAATTCGACCAGGTCGTTGAAAAATGGACGGCCTTTGTGCACGGCATAGAAACCCTCGGCCTCGGCACGCGACAGGTGCTTCATCCTGGCCGCCACGATCTTGAGACCGTTGGTCTCGAAGCGGGAGTAGATCTTGCCGATGACGTTTTTGGCGACGGCATCGGGTTTGATGATGGAAAGGGTGCGTTCGATGGCCACGTTGTCGACTCCACAGGGATGAAAAAGGGGTTGGATGCCCAACGGCAAACAAACGCGAAACATAGCATGAATCGACCGTATCTTGAAGGCGGACAAGGACTTATGCCGCATACCGACGACTCGGTGCTTGCCGGCGTGCGCAGGCGCACATGGCGCGCTTGCCAATGACGACAGCGACAGGGATCATGTCGCCGGGTGGGCAATGCGGCCCACGCCCAGGAGGAGACAACAATGGCCGACACCCCGCGCGGCGACACCACGGCAGAGACCCTCAAACGACGCGCCCTCATCCGCTTGACGGTGGCCGGCGCCGTCACCCTGGCAGCTCTGGTGGGACTCTGGTGGCTCGACAAATCCGGCAAGCCCCCGCCTGAACGCAAGCCTGCCCCGCCGGCACCCATCGTCACCGCACCCGAGCCCGCCCCGCCACCCGAGCCGCTGGCGCCGGAAGCCGGCGCGGCCGCAGAGGAGCCTGCCGCCCAACCCGAACCGCAACCCGCGCCAGCACCGCCGCGGGTGAGCAACTTCAGCAGCCCCACACCCGCCGAGGCGCCTGCGCCCGCCAAGCCACGGTCCGTACCGAAACCCGACACCCAGGTTCAGACCGGCCCGCCCGCGCCGGCTCCCGCGCCGATCGATCGGGGTTACGTCGTCCAGCTCGGTGTATTCAGCAATCCCGACAACGCAAAACAGTTGGTGCAGCGGCTCAATCGCGAGGGCATCCGGGCATACAGCGAGACCCGGGTTCAGGTCGGCCCATTCCAGAGCCGGGAGGAGGCGGAAAAGGTGCGCCTGGCACTGGACCGCCTCGGCATCAGGGCCGTCATCGCCCCCCAGGCTGCCACGCGATGAGCAGGCCGGCCTCGCCGGCAGCGGCCTGAAAGGCGCAGTCCGTGCCCAGGCCGGCGACCCAGGCCAATTCCGTACCCACATAGAGCATGGGCAGACGCTCCCGCTCCCACGGCGGGATGGCGTGTTCCTGGCAGAGCTGCTTCAGGGCGCGTCGCGGGCGTTTGCAGTCCGGACGCAGGTGCTCGCCCCCCCGTCGCGTACGCAGGGTCACGGCCTCCGACCCCAGCCTGGCGAGACCGATCCCCTCACCGATGCCACGACTGAATACAAGGCGTCCGCCGGCGAACGAGAGGGCTTCTTCTCCCTGCCAGACCGCGCTCGTCGCAGTGCGCCCGGCGACGGCGGGCACACCCTGCAGACGGCCGCGCCAGACGCGCAGATTCAGGTCACCTGCGCGCATCTCGATTCGATTGTCCGGGCCGGCCTCGATCAGCTGATCAAGCACCGCCTGCAGCCGCTTCTCCGGCCAGGCAGGCAGCCCCAACTCGCTCAGGTACCAGCGCAACAGATTCTTGGCCCGCGCCCGTGGCAGACGGGAGAGCACGGCCAGATCGAGCCCCCCGGCAGCAATCGCCTGGGTGGCGTCCAAGCGGGCCAGGTCGGAAAGCAGCATGGCGCAGTCCGCGAAATGGCGCGCAGCGCGCGTCAGGTTGCCACGATAGGTCGGGAACCGCGCCTCGATCGCCGGCAGGACAGCGTGCCGCAGATGATTGCGGGCGAACACGGGGTCCTGGTTGCTTTCATCCTCGACCCAGGCGAGGCCGTGTTTGCGGGCATAACGCTCGATCTCGGCGCGGGGCGCCTGCAGCAGGGGACGCAGCAGCCTCACCCTGCTGTCGGGCAGCATACGTTCCACGGGCATGGCCGCCATGCCCGACACCCCCGTGCCGCGCAGGAGATTGAGCAACAGGGTCTCGGCCTGGTCATCCTGCTGATGCGCCAGCACGACGTAGTCCTCCGCCAGCCCGGCATAGACCCGGTAACGCGCCTGGCGCGCCGCCGCCTCGAGGCCGTGGCCGCCATCGCGTTCGACCCGCACCCGTTCCACGCGCAGCGGCACCTCCAGCGCATGGCAGCTGGCTGCGCAAAAGTCTGCCCAGGCATCGGCACGGGCTGAGAGGCCGTGATGGACGTGTACGGCCGAGAGCGCGAAACCCAAGCCCGATCGGAGTCGATGCAACAGGTGCAACAGGACGACCGAATCCAGCCCGCCGGACAGGCCGACGCAAAGTCGTGCTTCGGGGCCAACCCGCTCCTCCAGGATGTGCCGGACCTGTTCGAGCAGCGGCTCCTGTCGCTCCCCGCCGCCGGCGTCAGCCCGCCCGGGCTTCCTTGTACTTCCCATAGCCCATCAGGCGGGCGTAGCGGTCGTTGAGCAGGGCATTGAGGGGGCGCTCGCGCAGCTGTTGCAGCGATTCGAGGAGGGCGCCGCGCAGATTGCCCATCATCGCCTCCGGATCCCTATGGGCGCCACCCAGCGGCTCCTCCACCACCCGGTCGACGAGGCCCAGGGACTTCAGACGCCCGGCGGTGATACCCAGGGATTCGGCTGCCAGGGGAGCCTTGTCGGCGCTTTTCCACAGGATGGAGGCACAACCCTCCGGGGAGATGACCGAGTAGGTGGCGTACTGCAGCATCATCACCACATCCCCCACACCGATGGCCAACGCCCCACCCGATCCGCCCTCGCCGATGACGGTGCAGACGATGGGGGTCTTGAGTTCGGCCATGACATAGAGGTTGCGCGCGATCGCCTCGGACTGGCCACGCTCCTCCGCACCGATACCGGGGTAGGCGCCGGGGGTGTCGATGAAGGTCAGCACCGGCAGCCTGAACTTCTCCGCCAGCCGCATGAGCCTGAGCGCCTTGCGGTAGCCTTCGGGACGGGGCATGCCGAAGTTGCGCAGGATCTTCTCCTTGGTGTCACGCCCCTTCTGGTGGCCGATCACCATCACCGGGTCACCCTCGAAGCGGGCGATGCCGCCGACGATGGCCTGGTCATCGGCGAACGCCCGGTCGCCGTGCAGTTCCTGGAAGTCAGTCATCAGGCGCTGGATGTAGTCCAGGGTATAGGGCCGCTGGGGATGACGCGCCACCTGGGAGATCTGCCAGGCGTTGAGCTTGGAATAGATCTCCTTGGTCAGGGCCAGACCTTTCTTGCGCAGGCGCTCGATCTCCTCGGAGATGTCGAGCGTGGCGTCGCCCTGTACCTCGGACAGCTCCTCGATCTTGGCCTCCAGTTCGGCGATGGGCTGTTCGAAGTCGAGATAGGTGGTTTTCATGCTGTGGGGGGATGTATGCCGGGGCGCGGCATTGTATTGCCTGTGGCCTTCGAGGGTGTGCCTCAGTGTGCGTGGTGGTGACCGCCCGGCCCGTGGGCGTGGCCGTGGGCGATCTCCTCGTCGGAGGCCATGCGCACCCCTTCCACGCGACACTGGATGCGCAGGGATGTGCCGGCCAGGGGATGGTTGCCGTCGACCACCACCTTGCCGTCGGCCACATCCGTGACGGTGTAGATCGCGAGGTGATGGCCGTCTTCGCTTGCGCCTTCGAACTGCATGCCGACCTTCACGTCCTCCGGGAACAGATGGGCCGGTTCCATGCGCACCAGTTGCGCATCGTATTCGCCGAAGGCGTCCTCGGGCTCCAGCACCACATCCACCTCATCCCCGGCGAGCTTGCCCTCCAGCGCCGCCTCCACCTTTGGGAAGATGCCGTCATAGCCGCCGTGCAGATAAATCGCCGGCTCGTTGCCGCCCGCCTCCTCGAGGACATTGCCCTCCAGCGTGCTGAGCCGATAGGAGAGGGTCACCACAGTGTTCTTGACGATGTTCAATTCAGAGTTCCTTGACCAGTTGCAGGACCTGACCGGCGTGTCCCTTGGGGTGGATGCCGTACAGGGCATGACGGATGATACCGGCACGGTCGATGATGAAGGTGGCTCGCTGTACGGATTCCCGCATGACCCCATCCACCTCTTTCTCGACCAGCACGCCATACTGCCGGCAGACAATGCTGTCCTTGTCCGCCAGCAGGCGCACGGTGATGCCGTGCTTGTCGCGAAATTCGCCATGACTTATGCAGTCGTCACGGGAGACGCCGATGACGACGCAGCCGTGACGGGTGAACTGGTCATCCAGGTCACTGAACTCGATCGCCTGGGTCGTACAGGCCGGCGTATCATCACGCACATAAAAGTAAAGCACGACGCAGTGCTTGCCCCGGTAATCCGACAGGTTGGCGATCTCCATGTCGGCATCGGGCAGTTCGAAGTCAGGCGCGCGATCGCCCGCTTTCAGCATGTTCCGGTCTCCTCGCATAGCTCTCAGCGCGGGATTATAGAGTGGCGCCATGAAAACGCAGCACAAACCGTCGGCAAACACGCCTTCCCCCCTGCTCGGCGGTTTGAGCCCGCAGGCGTTTCTGCGCGAGTACTGGCAGAAACAGCCACTGCTCATACGCGGGGCGGTGGCGGGGATTGCAGACCGGCTGAAGCCCGCCGCCCTGCGTCGCCTGGCCGGTCGCGAGGAGGTGGAGAGCCGACTGGTGCGCAAGGTCCGCGGGCGCTGGCGGCTCGATCACGGGCCCTTCCAGCCGGAGGCCCTGCGCACCCTGCCGGCGCACGGCTGGAGCCTGCTCGTATCCGGCGTCAACCACTGGCTGCCCTATGCCGACGAGCTGCTGGGAGACTTCGCCTTCGTACCGCATGCACGCCTGGATGACGTGATGGTCAGCCTGGCCCCGCCGGGCGGCGGGGTCGGGCCCCACTTCGATTCCTACGATGTCTTTCTGATCCAGGGCCGTGGAACCCGGCGCTGGGAGATCAGCGCACAGGAAGACCTCGAAGTGTTGCCGGACGCACCGCTACGCATCCTCAAACGGTTTCGGCCCAGTCAGTCCTGGGTGCTGGAGCCGGGCGACATGCTCTATCTGCCGCCCCGCCTGGCGCACAACGGCGTGGCTCTGAGTGAATGCATGACCTGGTCGGTCGGCTTCCGCGCCCCGACGCACCAGGAGATCGCCGGCGCATTCCTGACCTATCTCCAGGACAGGTTGGCCCTGGAGGGCCGGTATGCCGACCCCGACCTCACCGTGCCTGTTCATCCGGCCGAGTTGCCCCAGGCCATGCTGGAGCGGCTGGGCAGCGTGATCGACGGGATCCGTTGGGACAGGGCCGATGTCCGGGACTTCCTCGGCACCTACCTGAGCGAACCCAAGGCCAGTGTCTTTTTCGATCCGCCGCGCAGACCGATGTCCGCCGAGGCCTTCGCCAAGTCGGCAGGCCAGTCCGGCGTGCGCCTGGACGCGCGCACACGCCTGCTGTTCAGTGACGGCCGCTTTTTCATCAACGGCGAACAGCTCCAGGTGTCCGGCCGGTTGCGACATTCCCTCATGACGTTGGCGGACAGACGCAGCCTCCTGCCCGGGCGCATCCCTGCCGCCTTGCAGCCGTTGTTGTACGGCTGGTACGTAGCTGGCTATCTGTGGCCGGGCTGACAGGTTGTTGCCAAAATACCGCAAAGTCCGCACGACACCCAGCCGGGTGGACGAATATCGCTTGCCCCCACTAGCGTTATATTGTGTGTTTTTGCTAGGATGCGCATCGATCAGAGCAATCGCCGCCCTGATTGGTTTTTATCGGTGTGTTGATCAACTTCATTTAGGGAACATCAATGAAATATTCCGTCCTGCTCGCTGCTCTGTTGGCCGTTTCTCTGACCGCTTGCGGCAAGAAAGAAGAGCCGGCCCCCGAGGCCGCTGCGCCTGCCGTCGAGGCCCCGGCACCCATGCCCGCTCCCGAGGCTGCCCCCGCTCCCGAGGCTGCTCCTGCCCCCGAGGCTGGCGCACCCGCTGGCGAAGCCGCTCCTGCGCCAGCCCCTGCCGGCCAGTAAACCGTTCCGGGTGAACTTGAAAAGCCGGCCTTGTGCCGGCTTTTTTCATTCCTGAATCCGTGCCGATCTCGACCAACCCTGTGTAGCTCGGACTCTGGTGCGACGGGTCGGGTGTCGGGCTGAAGCCCGACCTACAAGGCAACCGGCGGCATCGACACGGATTCAGGTCATTGTCTCTCTCGAGCAACACGCGCTGCCGCCACAAGCGTTGCTTGCAACCCCTCCGAGGGGTGAGAGGGACGTGCTGGACGTAGCCTGGCCCTGGCGGTGCTCGAATCCATGACCGCTCGTCTTGCCCCTAGGCAACTCACCCGTCGGCTGCGCGTCAAGATTGTCGCCTGAGTCGTCATCGAAAATCCGCACCATTCCCGAACATCAAATCTAACCGATTGATTCATTTGGGTACTTTCAGATGGCACGGCACGTGCTTGTTCCTGTGCAATCGAATCTCATGGAGTGTCCGATGAAACTGCGCACCCCCCTACTTTGCACAGGCCTGATCCTCGGCGGCGCTCAAGCCTGGGCAATGCCGATCGGCATCGACGGCAACCTCGACGACTGGGGCATCAACCGTACCACCTGGCTGCCGTCCGACCCACGCATACACTACAAGATCGAGGATCAGAGCGGCAACGCGCACGCCTATCTGAACCCCGGATGGGGCGGCCAGGCTTATGACGCCGAGGCGATGTACGCCCTGATCCAGGGTGGTCGGCTCTACGTTGCACTGGTCACCGGGCATGACCCGCACACCCTGCACAAGCCCGGTGCCAACAGTTACGGGGCAGGCGACTTCTTCATCGACCTGGGTCGTAACGGAAGCTATGAGCTCGCCATCAACGTCAACCACAGACTGCCCGGAGGTTTCGAGAACGCGTTCATCGAGGGTGGGGTCTATCGGGTTCTGGACCACGCCATCGGGTTGTTTCCGGAGACTGACCTCGACTACCCGGTATCTCCAGCCTGGCGTCCGACCTATCTCACTGCGGGCGTATACCTGGGGCTGGCAGACCTGGCCTATACCACGACGCCCGTCAAGGGCTGGGGCGCGTGGACGAATGACAAGCACTACTTCTACGAATGGAGCCTGGGGCTGGACCTCTTGCGTTCAGCGGGCTGGGATGGCGACAGTCCCTTCAACATCCACTGGACCATGAACTGCGCCAACGACAGCATCTGGGTGGATCCCCCTGGCCCGAACGGCGTACCCGAACCGGCCACACTGGCGCTCCTGCCTCTGGGTCTGGCAGGGATGCTCGCCTTAAGGCGCAGACGCGCGCGCTGACCACACCGCGATGCGTTCCGCCGCCTGGCGCAGATGGTCACGCGAGGCGGTGTAGGCGAAGCGCACATGCGCCTTTGTGGCGTGGCGGCCGAAATCGCGGCCGGGGGTGACGGCCACCCCGGCCTCCTCCAGCAGGCGCCGCGCGAAGGCTTCTCCATCTGCCGCCAGCCCGCCCAGGCCGGCGTAGACGTAAAACGCCCCCTCCGGCTGGACGGGGATCTCGAACCCCAGTGCCCGTAAGGCGGGCACGAGCATGTCGCGGCGTGCCCGCAAGGTCTCCTTGTATCCCGCCAGGATCTCCAGGGTCGCCGGCTCGAAGGCGGCCAGGGCGGCGTGTTGGGCCGGGGTGGGGGCGGCGAGGAAGAGGTTCTGCGCCAGACGCTCCACGGCAGGCATCAGCTCCGCGGGCAACACCATCCACCCCAGACGCCAGCCGGTCATGCACCAGTACTTGGAGAAGCTGTTGACGACCACCACGTCCTCCCCCAAGGAAAGCGCACCGGGTTCGTCCCGGCCCTGGATGAGTTCGTGATAGATCTCGTCCACCAGCAGCCAGCCGCCGCGCGCGCGCACCTGCGCATGGATGGCCGCCAGCTCGCTGCGCGGGATCACCGTGCCGGTGGGATTACCGGGATTGGCCACCAGCACGCCGCGTGTGCGCGGGCCCCAATGCCGCTCTACGGCGGCGGCGGTGAGCTGGAAGCGGCTGGCGGCATCCACCGGCACGCCGACCGCCTCCACCTCCAGCAACCGGGCGAAATGCCGGTTGCAGGGATAGCCCGGGTCGGCCATGAGCAGCTGCTCGCCCGGATCGAACAGGGCCGCCACCGCGAGCAGCAGGGCGCCCGAGGCCCCCGGCGTGACGGCGATGCGGGCGGGGTCGATAGCCACACCATGACGCCGCTGATGATAGGCGGCGATGGCCTCGCGCAAGGCGGGCAGCCCCAGGGCCGGCGTGTAGCGGGTCTGGCCCGCACGCAGGGCGCGGATGCCGGCCTCGACGATGGGTGCCGGCGTGGGGAAGTCCGGTTCCCCCACCTCCAGATGGATGACGTCGCGGCCGGCTGCCTGCAGGGCCTGGGCACGGGCCAGGATGTCCATGACCCGGAAGGGCTCGATGTCGGCGGCGCGACGGGACATGGGGCCAGGGGATGGGGGAAGGATGGCTTACAGGTGCGCCTCGATGAACTCGCGCACGAAGTGCTCCGGCCGGGCGCTGTGGAAGCGCGCGCGCTCCTCGCCGTCCTTGAACAACAGGACGGTGGGGAAACCGCGGCAGCCGTAGCGGCCGGCCAGTTTCATGTTCTCGCCTTCGTCGGTCTCCACCTTGGCCAGGCGCACCCGGCCGTCGTAGGTCGGGATCACCCGTTTCAGGACCGGTGTGAGGGCATGGCAGGGCCCGCACCAGTCGGCCCAGAAGTCGACCAGGACGATGTGCCAGTGCGAGGCCTCGATGACATCCCGTTCGAAGTGGTGCAGGTCGGTGTCGAAGATGCACTGATCGCAGATCTGGCGGTCGTGCCGGTGGTCGTGGTGTTGCAGGGTCATGTCTGCGTGCGCTCCTGTCTTTGCAAGGGGTCCT
>CALHRD010000023.1 GCA_938038385.1 uncultured Burkholderiales bacterium | reverse complement strand
GTAGGCGGGGTCATAGTGGGTCAGCAGCAGTTCGCCCACCAGTTCGTCCCAGGCGCCCGACGCCGCAAGTCGCTTCCAGTGTGCAATACGCTCGCGCCCCAGCAGTCGGGTCAGGCAATCGAGCTGACGTCCCAGGGCCGCGTGGTCGGCCAGGAAGTGCCGGTACTCGTCCTTGAGCAGGGCGATGCGCACCGGCAGGTCCGCATCCATGGTCAGACACTCGGAGGCACGCATGCGCAGCAGGAGGGCCTCCGGGGTATGCAGGGTGCCGATGCGTTTGCTCTCCGATTCGACGAACACGGGTTGACCCGCATTGAAATGCCGCAGCGCCTGCCAGATGCGGCTCTCGAACATTTTCTGGGGCGGCTGCGGACGGTCGGGATAGGCCCCCAGCACGGAGCCCATGTGTGCCGCCAGTCCTTCCAGGTCCAACACCTGGGCCCCGATACCGGCCAGCGCGCGCAGCAGGCGGCTCTTACCAACCCCGGTGCGGCCGCAGACGACGACGAAGCGCAGCCGCTCCGGCAGCTCGACCAGATCGGCCACCACCGCCCGCCGGTAGGCCTTGTAGCCGCCAGCGAGCTGGGCGGCTTCCCAACCGATGGCGCGCAGCACATGCACCATGGCGCCGCTGCGGCTGCCGCCGCGCCAGCAGTAGACCAGGGGGCGGTAGTGTTTGGGGCGGTCGGCGAAGTGGGTCTCCAGGTGCCGGGCGATGTTGCGCGACACCAGGGCGGCACCGATCTTCTTGGCGGTGAAGGGGGAATCCTGCTTGTAGAGGGTACCCACCCGGGCGCGTTCCGCGTCGTCCAGCACGGGCAGGTTGATGGCGCCCGGCACGTGATCCTCGGCGTATTCCGCAGGCGAGCGGGCATCGATGATCTCGTCGTAGGCGTCGAGGTCATCGACCGTGACGAAGCCGCCCTTGCGCGGCGTGTATTGCGGCTTGGCACACTGCATCAGCGTTCGCTCCGCATCAGGCGCTGTCGGTCACGTTGCCACTCGCGCGCCTTTTCCGCGGCCCGTTGTGGCTCCGGCCGCTCGCTTCGCTCGCTTGACCTGCGCTGCGCGCAGGTTAGCGTGAAAGTCGGCGCAGCCGGCTCACGAAGCTCCCCTCCCCATCCCTCACCCCCGACCCCTCCCCCCGAGGGGGAGGGGAGGCTCGACCCGCCTCTCTCCCTGGGGGAGAGAGGCCGGGAGAGAGGGCCGGAGGGGCTCAAGGCGAGGGAACGGACATGGCCGCTTTCATCCTCTGGGGTGGCTTTGGCCATGTCCGTTAGCCTGCGCCGCAAGCGGGCCGCTGCGGGCCTCATGAACGTTGGCGTATCAGCCGCGCCTTCTCGCGCTGCCATTCGCGCTCCTTTTCCGCGGCCCGCTTGTCATGCAGTTTCTTGCCTTTGGCCAGGCCGATCTCCACCTTGATGCGTCCCTTGGCATAGTGCAGGTCGAGCGGCACCAGGGTGTAGCCGGCGCGTTCCACCTTGCCGATCAGGCGCTTGATCTCCTCGGCGTGCAGCAGCAGTTTGCGTGTGCGCACCGGGTCAGGTTTGACGTGGGTGGAAGCGGTGGGCAGGGGGCTGACATGGCAACCGAGTAGCCAGACCTCACCCTTCTTCACCACCACGTAGGCCTCCTTCAATTGCACCCGGCCGGCGCGGATGGCCTTGACCTCCCAGCCCTCGAGCACAAGTCCGGCCTCGTAGCGTTCCTCGATGAAATATTCGTGAAACGCCTTCTTGTTATCGGCGATGCTCATGGTGCGGTAAGGTCTGCATTTCGTGTATTTTACAGCCCCCTTCCACCGAGCGTCTCCAACAGCCACTGTGGCCGCAGTCCAGAAAACCGTATTGGTGCCCTATACCCCTGTCGAGATGTATGAACTGGTCGACCGGGTCGAGGATTACCCTCTGTTTCTGCCGTGGTGCGGCGGCACCGAGCTGCACCATCGTGATGAGGTCACCACCGAGGCCACCATCCACATCCATTACATGCAGATCCGCCAGCATTTCACCACCCTGAATCGCAAGATCTACCCGCAGGAGATGGCCATCAGCCTGAAGCGGGGGCCTTTCCGCCGCATGGAGGGCTACTGGCGTTTCAAGGCCCTTGGAGATGCCGCCTGCAAGATCGAACTGGTACTGCACTACGAATTTTCCACACATTTGTTCGAGAAGGCCCTCGGACCGGTATTCGGCTACGTTGCCAACAGCCTGGTCGACGCCTTCGTGCAGCGTGCCGAACAGGTCTACGGCGAGCGATGAGCAGCATCCGGGTGGAGGTCATCTATGCCCTCAGAGGCTGCGCCAAGCGGGTGCCGCTGACGCTGGAGGAGGGCGCCACCGTGCAGCAGGCGGTGGAACGCTCCGGCCTGCTCGCGGAGTTCCCCGAGATCGATCTCGCCAGGAACAAGCTGGGGGTGTGGAACAAGCTGGTGAAGCCGGATACGCCGCTCAGAGACAGGGACAGGGTGGAGATCTATCGCCCCCTGATCGCCGATGCCAAGGAGGTGCGCAAACAGCGCGCGGCGGAGGGCAAGGCGATGAAGAAGGGCGGCGGCGACCTGTCCGCGCAGTGAGCGTCCCCGGCGGGGGTGAGTGAAACGCTGGCGACGGCCCGGCGCGTTTCTTTGCGTGGCGACTATCTGCAGAACTCGTCGGCCCGTTTCTCGGCCTCCTGGATCGCGACCGTGCGTTCGGCGTCACCCATGATGTGGCGCTGACCCTGCGGGTCGATCCGGCCGATGCGGGCATTCTGCTGCAACAGCGTCAGTTGCTCGCGAGCCTTGGCGCAGTGCTCGGCCCGTGCACGCTGTTTCTCCTCCTCGGCCTTGCGCTTGTCCTCGTCTTCCTGCAGCTTCTTGCGCCTCAGTTCCGATTCACTCAGTTTGTCGGCCAGCGACCTGCGCGCGGCGGCCGCTTCGGCTTCGTTGGTTCTGCCGGTTTGCACCCGTTGTGCCTCCTGTCGCGGCGGCGGGGTGTCGGAGTAGTGCACCCGACCCTGAGCGTCCGTCCATTTGTAGACGCCGGCATGGGCATGCGTCGTCAGTAGAAGCGCCGTCAGCAACGGTAGTGGCAGGAGACTGCGGGTTTTGTCGCGCATATTGGGTGCAAGCAGGTTGCGGGGACTCCTGCGTCACGGGCACAGCCCCCGCGTGATCGCAGATAATCTGGAATAATAACGTTTTGTACGTCAGGCGATCAGCGATGCGTATCCTGCAAAAAGCCCTCACATTTGACGACGTTCTGCTCGTCCCCGCCTTCTCCCGGATCCTGCCCCGCGATGTCAGTCTCAGGACCCGGTTGACCCGCAGTATCCACCTCAACATCCCCGTCCTGTCTGCCGCCATGGACACGGTCACCGAGGCGCGCATGGCCATCGCCATCGCCCAGGAGGGCGGCATGGGTATCGTGCACAAGAACCTGTCCGTGCGCCAGCAGGCCGCCGAGGTGTCCAAGGTCAAACGTTATGAGGCCGGGGTGGTCAAGGAGCCGGTGACCATCCGGCCCGACATGACCGTACACGACGTGCTGCAGCTCACGCGCCAGCACAAGTTCTCCGGCCTGCCGGTGGTCGACGAGACAGGCCGGGTGGTGGGCATCGTCACCAACCGCGACATCCGCTTCGAGACCAAGCTCGACCAGCCCATCTCCAGCATCATGACGCCCAGGGAGCGCCTGGTCACGGTGAAGGAGGGGGCGAGCCGCGACGAGGTGATCCGGCTGCTGCACAAGCATCGTCTGGAACGGGTGCTGGTGGTAAACGATGCCTTCGAGCTTCGCGGACTCATCACCGTGAAGGACATCCTGAAGTCGACCGAATTCCCCCTCGCCAACAAGGACGAGCATGGGCGGCTGCGGGTCGGCGCCGCCGTCGGTGTGGGCGGGGACACGGAAGATCGGGTCGCCGCCCTGGCCGAGGCCGGCGTCGACGTGCTGGTGGTGGACACCGCGCACGGCCACTCGCAGGGCGTGTTGAAGCGGGTGGAGTGGGTCAAGGCGCGTTTTCCCCAGGTTCAGGTCATCGGCGGCAACATCGCCACCGGCGCGGCCGCACGGGCCCTGGTCGACCATGGTGCCGACGCGGTCAAGGTGGGCATCGGCCCCGGCTCGATCTGCACCACCCGCATCGTCGCCGGTGTCGGCGTGCCGCAGATCACCGCCGTACAGAACGTCGCCGAGGCCCTGGTGGACAGCGGCGTGCCGCTGATCGCCGACGGGGGCATCCGCTACTCTGGCGACATCGCCAAGGCCATCGCCGCCGGGGCGCATGCCGTCATGCTGGGCGGCCTGTTCGCCGGCACTGACGAGGCGCCGGGCGAGATCGAGCTCTACCAGGGACGCTCTTTCAAGTCCTACCGCGGCATGGGCTCTCTGGGGGCCATGCAGCAGGGCTCCAAGGACCGCTACTTCCAGGACAACGAGGCCAACGTGGAGAAGCTCGTGCCGGAAGGCATCGAGGGGCGTGTGCCCTACAAGGGCAGTGTGTTGAACGTCCTGCATCAGTTGATGGGCGGGCTGCGCTCGTCCATGGGTTACCTCGGCTCGCCGGATATCGAGCATTTCCACGCCAATGCCGCTTTCGTCGAGATCACCACCGCCGGCATCAAGGAATCGCACGTGCACGACGTGCAGATCACCAAGGAAGCGCCCAATTACAACGTGTGAACATGCACGACAAGATCCTCATCCTCGACTTCGGCTCGCAATACACCCAGTTGATCGCCCGCCGGGTGCGCGAGACCGACGTCTACTGCGAGCTGCACCCTCACGACGTCAGCGACGCCTTCATCCGCGGGTTCGCCCCCAAGGGCATCATCCTCTCGGGTGGACCGGCCTCGGTCACCGAGCGCGAGACACCGCGCGCCCCGGATGTCGTCTTTACCCTGGGCGTGCCGGTGCTGGGCATCTGCTACGGCATGCAGACCATGGCCGCGCAGCTCGGCGGCCGCGTGGTCAATGCTGCTCACCATGAATATGGCTACGCCGAGGTGCGCGCCCACGGCCACTCCCGGCTGCTCACCGAAATCCAGGACCGCTGCGACCCCGACGGCAAGTGCTGGCTGGACGTGTGGATGAGCCATGGCGACCGCGTGGAGCAACTGCCGCCCGGTTTCAAGGTCATCGCCGAGAACGCCGCCACTCCCGTCGCCGGCATGGCCGACGACGCGCGCGGTTTCTATGGCCTGCAGTTCCACCCCGAGGTCACCCACACCCTGCAGGGCAAGGCCATCCTCTCACGCTTCGTGCACGACATCTGCGGTTGCGGCCACGACTGGAACATGCCGGACTACATCGACGAGGCGGTGGGCCGCATCCGTTCCGAGGTTGGCGGCGACGAGGTGATACTGGGCCTGTCGGGCGGCGTCGATTCCTCGGTGGCGGCGGCGCTCATCCACCGGGCGATCGGCGACCAGCTGACCTGTGTGTTCGTCGACAACGGCCTGCTGCGCCTGAACGAGGCCGAGCAGGTGATGCAGACCTTCGCGCACAACCTGGGTGTGAAGGTCATCCACGTCGATGCCTCGGAACGCTTCATGAACGCGCTCGCCGGGGTTGCCGACCCCGAGCAGAAACGGCGCATCATCGGCCGCGAGTTCGTGCACGTCTTCCAGGAGGAGGCTGCGCGACTGCCCAACGCCCGTTGGCTCGCCCAGGGCACCATCTACCCGGACGTGATCGAGTCGGCCGGCGCCAAGACCAAGAAGGCGCACACCATCAAGAGCCACCACAACGTCGGCGGGTTGCCCGAGACGCTGCATCTGAAGCTGCTGGAACCCCTGCGCGAGCTGTTCAAGGACGAGGTGCGCGAGTTGGGGCTGGCCCTCGGGCTGCCGCACGACATGGTCTACCGCCACCCCTTCCCCGGTCCCGGTCTGGGGGTGCGCATCCTCGGCGAGGTGAAGCGCGAATATGCCGATCTGCTGCGCCGCGCGGATCACATTTTCATTGAAGAACTGCGCGCAAGTGGTTGGTATGAAAAGACATCCCAGGCCTTCGCCGTCTTCCTGCCGGTCAAGGCCGTGGGGGTGATGGGTGATGGCCGCACCTACGATTACGTGGTTGCCCTACGTGCCGTGCAGACCCAGGACTTCATGACCGCACACTGGGCCGAACTGCCCTACACCCTGCTGGCCAAGGTCTCCAACCGCATCATCAACGAGATCCGCGGCATCAACCGCGTGGTCTATGACGTCACCGGCAAGCCGCCGGGGACGATCGAGTGGGAGTGACCTAGCAACGACAGGCAACTGAGCTTCCCCCGAAATTTCGTCTTCCAAGGGTGACGTAATATCCCCCTGAAACTGGAAAGGAAGACGATGACGATCCCGTAGCCCAGGGCTGTTCAATGCTAAATTCCTCGATAAGCCAAGACCCTGTCGAAATCAAGGGTGTTGCGGTAAATCGCCTGGCTGATGTTGTTTTCGGCATTGAAGCGGAGGATGTTCAAGGCGAAGGAGCGCAACAAGGCGAAGATGCCAGGGTTGCGTCGAATGCGGCTGCTGTCTTCGCCCATCGTTTCATCGCGGACCCAGTGCAGGCGGTTCTCGATGTGCCAGTGGCGGCGGATGATGTCACCCCATTCGACGCGATCGTGGGGCAGGTTGCTCAAGTACAGGGCGGATTCGTGACTGGGGCGCCATTGAGCCGATTTGGTTTCGAATCGTTCGACCTGCCGTTCGACGTGGACCAGCGTGCGAAATCGCCTGTGCCAGGGCTCGCTGCCGAATTCAGCGGGAAGGGGCCAGACCTTCACGGTGCGCCGCTCGATGCGATTACGCCGCCCGATATCGTGGCTCGACTCGGTGCGAACAGGCGGCTGGAGAGCCAGCTGCCGGGCATGCGCTTGCAGCGTGGGTTGGTTACCCTTGAGCTGCACCAGAAGATGGTTGTCACTCGCGAGAATGGCCTCAACCGTTTTTTTGGGCATGCAGGGCGTCCAGGGTAAACAATTGACCCGTCAGGCCGAGTTCTTCGATCAAGCGTTGCGCGGCCGCCAACTCATGGTCTTTGTCGCCGTCGTGAATGAAGACATGGCCCAGCACCACGCTATTCTCGGTGGCCAGGGCGCTCACGATCTGTGCCGCTTTGCAGTCCTCGAAGCCGTTGAAGCTGCCGCGCAGAACCTTGCCGTCGATCGCGATGGAGGTGCCCGCCTCGCTGGCGTCCCGGAGTTGCGCGGCATGGGCGCGGAAAGCGGATTCCAGGTTTGGGATATCCAAACCCAGCAACGCATAGCGGATCGAGTTATGCGCCGGTGCCCGGCGCCAGTTCAGACCACACAGCGTGTTCAGGCGCTCGCGCCGGGCCTCGATGAACGACGCGATCTTGCGGTACGACGTCGCGCCGGACAGGACGGCAAGAATGCTGAACAACAACACAGCACCGAGATCGTACATGCGGCCTTGCGGCCGGCGAGGGTCGGGGACTACAGCGAGATGGCCCGCAAGCTTAATCATGGTCGGAAATCAAATAATCATGTGGTTAGGCGCCTATGTTGCAGCAGTTTGTTAGCATTGAACAGCCCTGCCACGGTCATGGGCAAGTTGTTTTTGTTGAACATGCGCAGCGTGGCAGACTCCGGTGACGTCATCGTTGCCTGGTTTCTAGCGCCGAAGCGCCGCGCCGCTCAAGGCTCGGCCGTGCGGCAGGCGCGCCGCCAGCGGCAGCCCAGGCCATAGGGCCACGCCACCCCGCCCACGCCACCGCTTGCCCCGCCTCCTGGGCACAGAGATCGACGGGGCTGAAGGAGCGTAAGCCGCGACCCAGAAGACCCGCCCAGCAGACGGTCGCGCCTACGAGTCGCGATGCGCGGCCCGCCGCCGGCCACAGGCGTCGGGGCAAGGCCGTGATCGCCATACGTCTGCCCTCCAACGGGCTCGCCCAGGACGCGCACGACCCGGTCAGGATGTTCGCCCGCACCCGCTCGGTCTGCGTGCGCGGCTGCTCGATCTCGCGGGTGAATTCCAGCCGCATTCGTTCGATCTCTTTGGTGAGCCTGCGCGCCGTCTCGCTCAGGCGCTGCCGCCTGGCCAAGCGCGGGCAGGTGCGGGCAGCGCGCCTTGAACACCTCGATGGCCTCGGCGATGCCCCCGGCGCGCCTGCGAGCATCCGGCGCACAGGCCGGACGGTCGTGGAGGTCGATGCGGGGTACGGCGCTCATGCGAGCATGCGAAAACACTGCTGGGGCCGACGACGTGCAGGGGCGGCGGCGGCAGGCGTCGCGCCTGCACCTGGCGCCGACGGGGAAAGGGGAGACGGCCGGGGCGGGCTGACGTTTTGCGGCAGCAAAGTGACGAATATCGTCAGTTCGTCCCTCCCCCACCAGCCGACCGGCATCACTGACGCCCCCCTCCGGTCGCCCCCCCCAAGGGGAGCCCCTTGGCACTCACCTGGCACGCGACCTGCTTTTCCCTTAAAGTCCCGTCCACATCCGTCCGATATGGGCACCGTAAACTCACCGAGTACCCTCATGATCCGCATCTTCATCGGCTACGACCCCCGCGAAACCGTCGCCTGGCACGTGCTCTGCCACAGCATCCTGGCTCGTGCCAGCGCACCGGTGGCCATCACGCCGCTCGCCCTCAAAAACCTCGGCCCCCTCATGTGGCGCAGCCGTCACCCCCTGCAATCGACGGATTTCTCCTTCTCCCGCTTCCTCGCCCCTTACCTTTCGGGCTACGAGGGTTGGAGCATCTTCATCGACTGCGACATGCTGGTGCTCGACGACATCGCCAACCTGTGGAAGCTGCGCGACGAACGCTACGCCGTGATGTGCGTCAAGCATCAGCACGTGCCGCGCGAAGAGGTCAAATTCCTCGGCGCGCCCCAGACCAAATACGAAAAAAAGAACTGGTCCTCGGTCATGCTGTTCAACAACGCCCGCTGCAAGGCGCTCACGCCGGAATACGTCAACACCGCCAGCGGCCTGGAGCTGCACCAGTTCAAATGGCTGGAGAGCGACGACCTCATCGGCGAGCTGCCGCACCGCTGGAACCACCTCGTCGGCTACGACGACCCCCAACCCGGCCAGTCGCTGGTGCACTACACCATCGGCGGGCCCTATTTCGAAAAGTGGCGCGATTGCGAGTATGCGCGCGAGTGGTTTGCCGAGCGCGAGGCGATGTTGCATGCGGACCGGCATGCAGACTGAAGCATCGCCGGTGTGGAAAGGGTCGGCCAACATCGTCCAGGTGCCACGTCACAGGGCATGACGA
>CALHRD010000022.1 GCA_938038385.1 uncultured Burkholderiales bacterium | reverse complement strand
GTCGGACTGAAGTCCGACCTACAGGGCGACCGGCAGCATCGAGACGGATTCAGGAATCAGAACAGCTTGCCCAGAATGACACTGAACAGGCTGATCCAGGCCCAGACGATCAGTATGACGACCACGGTCATGGGCAGATTGGTCTTGTTGAACATGCGCAGCATGGGCGTCCTCGATAAGGGTATGACCTGCTCGATTGTATTGTCGGACCGCACGCACCTCAAGCCCGGTCCCCGGGCCACGCTCGCGGCCCGTGTGCCCCGCACCCATCCCGGCGCGGGAGGGATGCGGCAGGAGGTTACTCCGCAACCACCGAGACCTTGATCTGAGTCTCCACGTCGCTGTGCAGGGCCAGGGTCAGTTCGTACTCACCCACCGCCTTGAAGGGACCCTCCGGCATGCGCACCTCGGAGCGGGCGACATCAAAACCCTGGGCCTGGAGGGCCTCGGCGATGTCCACGTTGGTGACTGAACCGAACAGGCGGCCGTCGACGCCGGCCTTCTGGGCGATGGTGAGCTCGAAGCCGGAGAGCTTTTCGGCACGTGCCTGCGCGGCCGCGAGCTTCTCGGCGGCGACCTTCTCCAGTTCGGCCTTCCTGGCGGCGAAGGCCTCCATGTTGGCCTTGGTGGCGCGCTTGGCCTTGCCCTGGGGGATGAGGAAGTTGCGCGCGTAGCCGTCCTTGACCTTGACCACGTCGCCCAGGTTGCCCAGGTTGACCACCTTTTCCATCAGGATGATTTCCATGGCAGTTTCCTCTTATTTATGCAGGTCGGTGTAGGGCAGCAGGGCCAGGAAGCGTGCACGCTTGATGGCGGTCGAAAGTTGGCGCTGGTAATGGGCGCGGGTGCCGGTGATGCGGGAAGGGATGATCTTGCCCTGCTCGGTGACGAAGTCCTTGAGCAGCTCCACGTCCTTGTAGTCGATCTCCTTCACGCCCTCGACGGTGAAACGGCAGAACTTCTTGCGTCGGAACAGGGCTCCGCCCGCCGGTTTCTTCTTGTCGCGCGACTTGTCGAAAGGTTTCTTCCTGAAAAAGGCCATTTGTTTACTCCTTGATCAATTCGTATCCGGTTACATGCAACAGGGGCTGGGGGTTGCGGACACTGCGACGGTCGAGGAATCCGCTCAGCCGCAGTCCGATGCCAACCGCCAACTCCGCCAGGGCGGTGGCCACTTCGCCGAAGGCCAGGGCATCCACTTCGCATTCCACCTGGCGGTGGTGACCCGCCTCGATCTGCTCCGAGACGTGGCTCAAGCGCAGTTGCACGCTCGGCATGCCCGATGGGGTGTGGCGCAGCGCACCCATCTCCAGCAGGCGGCCGGCGATCTCCAGCCGATTGGCGAACACCCCCCGCTTCAGACCGCCGCGGGCGCCGACTCCGCCGGTGCCGATTCGGCCTGCGGCGCCAGGAGGTTGCGGGCCTTCTCCTCCTTCATCATCGGCGAGGCGGCGGTGATGGCCTCGTCACGCGCGATGATGAGGTGGCGCAGGATGGCATCGTTGAAGCGGAAGCCGTGTTCCAGCTCGTCGAGGGTCACCTGGTCGCACTCGATGTTCATGAGCACGTAATGGGCCTTGTGCACCTTCTGGATGGTATAGGCGAGTTGACGGCGGCCCCAGTCCTCCAGACGGTGGATCCGTCCGCCGTTGCCGGTGACGAGACTCTTGTAGCGCTCGACCATGGCAGGCACCTGCTCGCTCTGGTCGGGGTGGACGATGAAAACGATCTCGTAATGACGCATGTCGCTCCTTTCGGGTTGAAGCCCCCCGCGCGATAAGGTGGGGCAAGGGATACCGGCCTTGGGCAACCGGCCGGAGAAAGTGGCGGAGAATACTTGATAATCAGCGGGATAGCAAGCCCGTGCGCATCCGCCCGGAGCCATGCCGGCAGCATCTGGGGTGCGACGTGCGCCGCGAGGCTCACATGACGCAATCCACGTAATAGCGGGTCTTGCCGTTGTCCCTGTCCTTCACCAGCCCGTGCACGTCGGTCTCGAAACCCGGAAAGCGGTCGTTGAATTCGCGGGTGAACTGCAGGTAGCGCACGATGGTGGCGTTGAAGCGCTCGCCCGGGATGAGCAGCGGGATGCCGGGCGGATAGGGCGTCAACAGGACGCTGGTGATGCGCCCCTCCAGGCGGTCGATTTCCACCCGCTCGATCTCGCGGTGGGCCATCTTGGCGAAGGCGTCCGACGGCTTCATGGCCGGGGCCATTTCGGACAGATACATCTCGGTGGTGAGCCGCGCCACGTCGTTGGCCTTGTAGATGGCGTGGATCTGTTCGCACAGGTCCTTGAGCCCGATCTTCTCGTAGCGCGGCTGCTTCTCCACGAACTCCGGCAGCACGCGCCAGAGCGGCTGGTTCTCGTCGTAATCCGCCTTGAACTGCTGCAGGGCGGTCACCAGCGTATTCCAGCGGCCCTTGGTGATGCCGATGGTGAACATGATGAAGAAGGAGTACAGACCGGTCTTCTCGACGATGACGCCGTGCTCGGCCAGGTACTTGGTGACGATGGCGGCAGGAATGCCCCATTCGGCGAAATCGCCATCCACGTCCAGACCCGGTGTGATGACGGTGGCCTTGATGGGGTCCAGCATGTTGAAGCCTGGCGCCAGATCGCCGAAGCCGTGCCAGCGCTCGCGCGAACCCAGAATCCAGTCGTCCCGGCTGCCGATGCCTTCCTCGGCCAGATGCTCCGGCCCCCAGACCCGAAACCACCAGTCCTGGCCGAATTCGGCATCCACCTTGCGCATGGCACGGCGGAAGTCGAGGGCCTCCAGGATCGACTCCTCCACCAGCGCGGTGCCTCCCGGCGGTTCCATCATTGCCGCCGCCACGTCGCAGGAGGCGATGATGGCGTACTGCGGCGAGGTGGAGGTGTGCATCAGGTAGGCCTCGTTGAAGCGGTGGTAGTCCAGCTTCCGGTTCTCGGAGTCCTGTACCAGGATCTGCGAGGCCTGCGAGAGCCCGGCCAGAAGCTTGTGCGTGGACTGGGTGGCGAACACCAGGGCGTCCTTCGAGCGCGGCCGGTTCTTGCCGATGGCGTGCATGCCCCGGTAGAAGTCGTGGAAGGTCGCGTGCGGCAACCACGCCTCGTCGAAGTGCAGGGTGTCGATGTAGTCGCCCAGCAGTTCCTTGATGGTGTCCACATTGTAGAGGATGCCGTCGTAGGTGCTCTGGGTGATGGTGAGGACCCTGGGCCTGGTTTTGACCGCTTTCGCAAACGGGTGGGCGGCGATCTTTTTCTGGATGTTCTCCGGCCGGAATTCGTCCAGCGGAATGGGGCCGATGATGCCGTAGTTGTTTCGCGTCGGCGTGAGGAAGATGGGAATCGCCCCGGTCATGATGATGGCGTGCAGGATGGACTTGTGGCAGTTGCGGTCGACCAGGACGATGTCGTTGGGCGCCACGGTGGCATGCCAGACCATCTTGTTCGAGGAGCTGGTGCCGTTGGTGACGAAGAAAAGATGGTCGCAGTTGAAGATGCGCGCGGCGTTGTGCTCGCTCGCCGCAACCGGGCCGGTGTGGTCGAGCAGCTGTCCCAGTTCGTCCACCGCATTGCAGACGTCGGCACGCAGCAGGTTTTCGCCGAAGAACTGGTGGAACATCTGGCCGATGGGCGACTTGAGGAAGGCCACCCCGCCGGAGTGGCCCGGACAGTGCCAGGAATAGGAGCCGTCCGCGGCGTAGTGGGTGAGCGCGCGGAAGAAGGGCGGCACGATGGAATCGAGGTAGGCGCGCGCCTCGCGGCCGATATAGCGGGCGAGGAATTCCGGCGTGTCCTCCAGCATGTGGATGAAGCCATTGAGCTGCCGCAGGATGTCGTTCGGGATGTGGCGCGCGGTGCGCGTCTCGCCGTGCAGGAAGATGGGGATCTCGGCGTTGCGGAAGCGGATCTCCTCGACGAAGGCCCGCAGCTCGGCGATGGTCTCCTCCTCCTCGTTGGCCAGTTCCTCGTCGTCCACCGAGAGGATGAAGGCGCAGGCGCGCGACTGCTGCTGGGCGAAGGAGGACAGATCGCCGTAGCTGGTGACCCCCAGCACCTCGATGCCCTCCTTCTCGATGGCCTGGGCGAGCGCGCGGATGGACAGCCCGCTCTGGTTTTCGGAGCGGAAATCTTCATCGATGATGACGACGGGGAAGCGGAAGCGCATGGGACACCCGTGAGCGGTTAGCGGTTGCGGTGAGCGGTGCAGTGCGGATTCTATCCCGCTTGCCGCTCAGCATTCACCGGACACTATATCTTCGGCAGGGTCACGCCGGTCTGGCCCTGGTACTTGCCACCCCGGTCGCGGTAGGAGGTCTCGCACACCTCGTCGGACTCCAGGAACAGCATCTGCGCCACGCCCTCGTTGGCATAGATGCGCGCCGGCAGCGGCGTGGTGTTGGAGAACTCCAGGGTCACGTGCCCCTCCCACTCCGGCTCCAGCGGCGTGACGTTGACGATGATGCCGCAACGGGCGTAGGTGCTCTTGCCCAGGCAGATGGTCAGCACGTTGCGCGGGATGCGGAAGTATTCGACGGTGCGCGCCAGGGCAAAGGAATTGGGCGGGATGATGCAGGAGTCGCCCTTCACCTCGACGAAGGAATCGGGGTCGAAGTTCTTCGGATCGACGATGGTGGTGTTGATGTCGGTGAACAGCTTGAATTCGTCGGCACAGCGCACGTCGTAGCCGTAGCTTGAGGTGCCGTAGGAGACGATCCTGTGGCCGCCCGCCTCCTTGATCTGTCCCGGCTCGAAGGGTTCGATCATGCCGTGTTCGAGCGCCATGCGGCGGATCCACTTGTCTGACTTGATGCTCATGGCGTCGTCGGAAAAGAAAAAAGCGTGAGGCATGATACCTCACGCTTGCCGTCGGCCTGCGCGACTCAGGTGTTCTGGATGACGATGCTGGGGAACTTGGACGAGTGGTCCACCGCCAGGTCGCCCACCTTCACCGCCACGCGCCGGGCGATTCTCCGGTAGATCTCGGCGATGCGCGACTCGGGCTCGGCCACCACGGTCGGCTTGCCGGAATCGGTCTCCTCGCGGATGCGGATGTCGAGCGGCAAGCCCCCCAGGAACTCGACGCCATAGTCCTTGCACATCTGCTGCCCGCCGCCCTCGCCGAAGATGCGTTCCTCATGGCCGCACTTGGAGCAGATGTGAATGGACATGTTCTCGACGATGCCGAGGATGGGCACGCCCACTTTTTCGAACATCTTGAGACCCTTGCGCGCGTCGATGAGGGCGATGTCCTGCGGCGTGGTGACGATCACCGCGCCGGTCACCGGCACGCGCTGGGCCAGCGTGAGCTGGATGTCGCCCGTGCCGGGTGGCAGGTCCACCACCAGATAGTCCAAGTCCTTCCACTTGGTGTTGTTCAGCAGCTGCTCCAGGGCCTGGGTGACCATGGGGCCGCGCCAGACCATGGGCGTCTCCACGTCGATGAGAAAACCGATGGACATGGCCTGCAGACCGTGGCCGATCATCGGCTCCAGCGACTGGCCGTCCTCGGATTCCGGCCGTCCGTGGATGCCCAGCATGGTGGGCTGCGAGGGTCCGTAGATGTCGGCGTCCAGCATGCCCACCCTGGCACCCTCCGCAGCGAGCGCCAGGGCCAGGTTGACGGCGGTGGTGCTCTTGCCCACCCCCCCCTTGCCGGAGGCGACGGCGATGATGTTCTTGACGCCGGGGATCAGCTTCACACCACGCTGCACGCTGTGGGCGACGATCTTCCAGGTAACCTTGGCCTCGACCGCCTCTACGCCGGGGATGCCGCGCAGCTTGTCTTCGATCATCTGCTTGATGCCGGCCATGACCATCTTTGCCGGATAGGGCAGCACCACCTCCAGGGTGACCTTTCCGCCGTCGATCCGTATGTTGCGGACGGACTTGGTGGAGATGAAATCTTTCTGGGTGTTGGGATCGATCAGCTCCTTCAGAGCCGTCTGCACTTGCAATTCGGAAACCGACATGGTCAGACCTCAAAGGTTGGTAAATGAATGAACCGTGATTGCCGCGATGCAGGCCGGTCAGTCGCAAACGCAAATGGAGACGCAGGCACCATCTTTCAAGCCGGATCCCCCTGCCGCCGCATCCGGGCATGTCGACCCCCCAGGCCGACTCACCATTGTTGACTATATTACTCGGTTTTATGGCGGGCTGCCAAGCCCATGCCCACGGCAGATCATTTGCAGACGTCGAGCTTGCCGTCCTTCCAGCACAGCTTGCGCTTGTTCGTGTTGGCCTTCTGCGCTGGCCTGGCAGCCGCCGGACGGGTAGCGGCAGGCTTGGGCTGGCTTGCGGGCGCAGCCGCGGGGCGCGCGCTTTCCTTTGTCGGCACCGCCTTCACCGCGACCGATTCCGGCGACGGCTCGGCGGCCATCGCTGTGTCTCCTGGCGTCTCGGGCGCCTGTTCGGGCTCCTTGGGCAGGGGACCCCGCTGCACGGCAGGCTGGGGGGGCGCCTCGAACACGGTGAGCGGGCTCGACCCCTCTTTCGGGGTCGGTTCGGCCTCGGCCGCCGGCGCCTGGGGCGGGACCGGTTGGATCGTCGCGAGGGTGGGCTCGATGACCGGCTGCCCGACCGGCGCTTTGACTGCGGCAGGGGCGGGCGTCACCGTTGGGGTGGTCTGCATGGCAGGCTGCAGTGCAGGCAGCCAGATCACGAAGGGATAGGACGGATCGGATGGGGTCTGGGTTGTCTGCGCCTGCACGGGGGCGGCGGCCGGATGGCCTGGTGGCACCGGCAGCAGGAAGGGAAAGAAGGGAACGACGTAGTATGGGCGCAGGACGGGTTGAGTCCCGGTTTGCACGGCCGGGGCGGAGGTCTGGGCAGCGGGTGCCAGGGGCCCTGCGGTGGTCTGTTCGGAGCCAGTGGCGGCCAGGGGTAATGCCATCAAGCCGCTCACGGCCGCGATCAGGATACGTGCGATCGCATTCATCGGCTCAAACCATGAGGCTCACCTGCCCACGGCAGGACGAGATGATCGTCGCCTGCCTGAAGCGGGCGATACTTCGCATGCCGGCGGCAGCAGTCATGCCAGCGCATCCGGGCTGTGGGCGACCAGTCGCAACATGGGCACCCTGGCCCGCAGCAGGCAGACGACCCGAGCCATCAGACCGGGCTGGCACCGTAGCGAAACCCAGAGCACATTGATGTCGAGGTTGAAATCGGCGAACACGATATCGTCGCCGAAGCGTTCCAACACACCGCGCACCAAGAGGAGGACGCCCTCCCGGTCCGCGGCCGGGCGCCTGTTCAGTCCGGGTGCCAACATCATGAAATCGACATACGGTTTACCGGACTCGTCCCGCTTGGGCACCATCTTCCACAGTGGCTCGCCCGCCCGCCAGGCGGGGGTACCGGAGATGCCGTGGACCTTGCGCGCCGTCAGCTTCACGCTATCTGTTCAAGGCCGCCCCGATATCGGCAAAGGTTCTGGCGATGGACAGGGTATGGATGGGCATGCCCAGCTGCCTGCTGATCTGGGAGGCGGAGAACAGGCCGCGCAGGGTCTGGCTGCGGTCGGCATGGCGGTCGGCCACCAGGGCGTGCTGCCGCCCCTGCGCCTGCAACGTGGCGACCACATCGCCCACCACTGCCGTTTTCAAATCGTCGACACAGATCACCTCCAGCCGCTCACGCGGTGTCATGATGTCCTTGACCAGGACATCCGAATGGCGGATACCCTGGGTCTGGATCACCTGCATTGGCTTTTCACTGGTCAGATCGGTGGAGGTGATCAGACCCATGATGAGGTTCTGGTCGTCCACCACGAGCAGCATGCGCACTCCGTGGTGGATCATGCGGGCACGGGCGGCCTCGATGGTCTCCATGGGGGAGATGGTGAAGGCGGTCACCTTGGAAAAATCCGTCATCACTTCCAGTGCCGGCGTATCCAGTTCTATCCGTTCCGGCACGTCCTGTTTGGGCGTGAGAAAGGATACCCCCTTCTGCAGGGGCATCACCGGCAGGATCTTGTAGCCATTCATGCTGCTTGCCTCCTAACCGCCGCAAAGGCTCGATCAGGGCCGCCCCGCATGCATGCGGGCAGGATGGAGGTAAGGATGCCGTATCCGGGGCGGGTGTACGGGCGGCAGGTACTTTTCCAGTTCCTCCAGGGCCGAGCGGTAGACCTCGCGTTTGAACTCCACCACCGCTTGCACGGGGTCCCAGTAAGTGCTCCACCTCCAGGCGTCGAACTCGGGATGATCGGTAGCACGCAGGCAGACATCGCAATCGCGCCCGGTCAGGCGGAGCAGATACCAGATCTGCTTCTGCCCGCGGTAGTGGCTGCGCCAATCCTTGCGCACCCACTCCCTGGGGACCTCATAGCGCAGCCAGTTGCGCGTCCGCCCGAGTATGCGCACATGTTCCGGCAGCAGACCGACCTCCTCGCGCAGCTCGCGGAACATGGCCGCCTCCGGGTTCTCTCCGGGTTTGATGCCGCCTTGCGGGAACTGCCACGCATTCTGCCGCACGCGCTTACCCCAGAACACCTCGTTGCGGGCATTGCAGATCACGATCCCAACGTTCGGCCGGTAACCGTCCTTGTCGATCATGGCCGTCCTCGAATGTTGCAAGTATGCGTCGCATTGTCCCACCCTTCTCCGACCTTGCAAAGACGCCCCCCGATGCACCGCCAGTCGCTCAGGGCTGCTCCAGGGCAAAGCCGGATTCCGTGCACGGGTTGTGGCTGCGCATGCGATCGAGGAAGCGGGGGAATTCCAGCCCCAGGTCTCGCTGACAGCGCTCCGCTCTTCCGCGCAGCAGGGTGAAGTCGAGCTCAGGTAAAGGTTGCCTGAAACAAAAGACCGCCACGTTGCCCTTCTGTTCCGCGGGCAGGAGGAGCATCCGCCCGGCAAAGGCATCCTCCAGACGCCGTCGGTAGGTCCCGAAGCGCCGGTCCGACCCCCAGAGATTGAACACCGCCACCCCACCAGGTTTTAGCGCCGTCAGACAGGCACGATAGAAGTCCGGCGAGGCCAGGTCCTCGACGATGCGTTCGGCGTCATAACCATCGACCATGAGCACATCCAGCGCCGCGCACTGCTCGCGGACGTAGGCGGCGCCGTCCGCCACGCGCACCGCCAGTCGCTCGTCATCGGCCGGCAGCATGAAATAGGTGCGGGCGGCGGCCACCACATCAGGGTTGATCTCCAGGGCCGTCAGCCTAACCCGTCGCAGGTGTCGATGGATGAACTTGGCGATCGAGCCCCCGCCCAGACCGATCAACGCGACCTCACTGGCCGCAGGATGAAACAGCTCGAAGGCCATCATTGCACGGGTATATTCCAGTTCGAGCTGATAAGGGGCGCGGATGCGCATGGCGCTTTGCACCGCGGTTCCCCCCAGATGCAGCAGGCGCACGCCGTTCTGCTCGCTCACCTCCACTGGCGCACGGGGACGCTCTCGTCCCAGTCGGGATAGAAACCGCATTTGTTAAGATAACCGCTTTCAGAAACAGGCCGTCATTATGCGCATTTCCCGGTTTTTCCTCTCGACCAGCAAGGAGGCCCCGGCCGAGGCCGAACTCGTCAGCCACAGGCTCATGCTGCGCGCAGGCCTCATCAGGCGCCTGGGCTCGGGACTCTACACCTGGATGCCGCTGGGCCTGAGGGTCCTGCGCAAGGTGGAGGCCATCGTGCGCGAGGAAATGGACCGCGCCGGCGCGGTTGAATTGCTCATGCCGGCGGTGATACCGGCCGAACTGTGGCAGGAGTCGGGCCGCTGGGACGTGTTCGGGCCGCAGATGCTGAAGATCCGCGACCGCCACGAGCGCGACTTCCTGTTCGGCCCGACACACGAGGAGGTGATCACCGACATCGCCCGCAAGGAGATCCGCTCCTACCGCCAGCTGCCGGTCAACTTCTACCAGATCCAGACCAAGTTCCGCGACGAGATCCGCCCCCGATTCGGCGTCATGCGCGCACGCGAGTTCCTGATGAAGGACGCCTACTCCTTCCACGCCGACGAGGCCAGCCTCGATGAGACCTACCGCATCATGTACGCGACCTACTCGCGCATATTCACCCGGCTGGGCCTCAGGTTCCGGGCAGTGGCGGCCGACACCGGCGCCATCGGCGGCAGCGGCTCGCACGAGTTCCACGTGCTGGCCGACAGCGGCGAGGATGCCATCGCCTTCTGCCCCGACTCCGACTACGCCGCCAACGTGGAGCTGGCCGAGGCCCTGGCACCGACCGCCTCCAGACCCGCCCCCAGCCAGACGCTGCAGAAGGTGCCCACCCCAGGCCAGCACACGATCGACGAAGTCTGCGCCCACCTCAAGGTGCCCGCCGAGCGCGTGGTCAAAACGCTGATCGTGCGTGGCGACGACGGCCTGGTGGCCCTGCTGGTGCGCGGTGACCATGAACTCAACGAGGTCAAGGCGGCCAAGCTGCCGGGCGTGAAGAGCCCACTGGAATTCGCCGGCGATGCCGAAATTCGGTCGAATCTGGGCTGCGGCGTCGGCTCCCTCGGCCCGATGGGTCTGCGCATCCCGGTCTGGGCCGACCGTTCGGTGGCGGCGATGGCCGACTTCGTCTGCGGCGCCAACGAGGACGGCTATCACCTCACCGGCGTCAATTTCCAGCGCGACCTGCCGGAGCCCCGGGTGGCCGATCTGCGCAATGCGGTGGCCGGCGACCCATCCCCGGACGGCAAGGGGCCTCTGGAGATCTGCCGTGGCATCGAGGTCGGCCACATCTTCAAGCTCGGAACCAAGTACTCCCAGGCGATGCACGCCACCTTCCTGGACGAGCAGGGCAAGAGCCGGGTGGCCATCATGGGCTGCTACGGCATAGGCGTCTCGCGCATCGTCGGTGCCGCCATCGAACAGGGCAATGACGAACGCGGCATCGTCTTCCCGCAGGCCATCGCGCCGTTCGAGCTGGCCATCGTGCCGCTCGGCTATCGGCGCAATCAAGTCGTCAGGGAAGTCGCCGATAATCTCCATGACCAAATGGTTGCCGCCGGCATCGACGTCGTGCTGGACGACCGGGACGAGCGTCCGGGCGTGATGTTCGCCGACATGGAGCTGATCGGCGTGCCACACAGGGTGGTGGTCAGCGAACGCGGACTGAAGGAGGGAGTGCTGGAATACCAGGCCCGCACCGAGACTGCTGGCACGCGCATTGCTGTGAGTGAGGCAGCGGGGTTTATCGAGGAACGTGTGAAGTCATGCCGACAACGAAACGACTGATCTGGATTCTGGCCCTGGCCGCCGGCACTGCCTGGGGCGGCGCACAGCGGTACGAGCCCCTGGCTGCCAGCGTCAAGGCCCAGCTCTCCAAGGCCGTGGCCGATACCGCCCGCGATCGCGCCGCCTTCGCCGAAGACCCCTTCGTCAAGGCTTGGCTGGCGGAGATGTCCAACCGGCTGGAACGCTACATCCCCGATCCGGACTTCCGCGAAGACTTCCTCAACACGGTCCATTACGAGGCCACCCGCGCCGGCCTCGACCCCGAGCTGGTGCTGGGGCTGATCGAGGTGGAAAGCGGCTTTCGCAAATATGCCGTATCTTCCGCCTCGGCCATGGGCTTCATGCAGGTGATGCCATTCTGGGTGGACGTGATCGGCACGCGCGAGCACAACCTGTTCCACCTGCGCACCAATCTGCGCTACGGCTGCACCATCCTGCGCCACTACCTGGACATCGAGCGCGGCGACCTGTTCCGGGCGCTCGGACGCTACAACGGCAGCCTGGGCAAGGCCGAGTACCCGACCATGGTCTACAGCGCCTGGCGCAATCGCTGGACTTACGGCATCACCCCGGTCGGGCTCAAGGGTGGCAAGGGTCGGTCAGTCAAGAAGGGGACCTGATCCGACAGACCACCGCCGGAAGGAAGCGTGCATGGACGCAGCGGACATCGCCACCTCAGTCACAGCCATGCGGCAATCGGTCCGGGCGACCCATTTGCAGATGGCCCTGCTGAGGAAGACCGTGGAAGTCCAGAGCCAGGGTCTGCTCAGGGTGTTGGCGACGGCGAGCCAGGTAAGCGCGAATCGGCCGCATCTGGGCAATCTGATCGACACCACCGCCTGAGCCCGTATGCGCAGGTCAGCACAACCTTGCGCCTGAGCAGAGGGGACGACCGAAGGGCTGGAGAAGAGTTGGGGCGACGGATGGGGATCGAACCCACGACACCTGGAGCCACAATCCAGTGCTCTACCAACTGAGCTACCGCCGCCACTGTTGATCTGGCCTGCCCGACAGGGATCGAACCTGTAACCCCCAGCTTAGAAGGCTGGTGCTCTATCCGATTGAGCTACGGGCAGTTCACCCGCGAGCAGTGAAGCCTGGTAGTGCGCTTGAGCCTGGTCGGGGTGAGAGGATTCGAACCTCCGACATCTTGCTCCCAAAGCAAGCGCGCTACCGGGCTGCGCTACACCCCGAAGGACGCGAACTATACCTTTCCGCGAGGGTGAAATCAATCCGCCGTCGGGTAAAATTCCCCCTACACGCCTGCACTGCACGGATCCCACACCATGAGCGCCCGCATCCTCGATGGCAAGGCCCTGGCCGATGCCCTGCTGCAAGACATCGCCCGGGAGGTGAAGATCGGTCTGGAATCAGGCCGGGCGGCGCCCGGTCTGGCCGTGATCCTGGTGGGGGACGACCCGGCCTCGGCGATCTACGTGCGCAACAAGCGGCGTGCCTGCGAGGCGGCGGGCGTGCGCTCTATCTCATATGATCTCCCGGCCAACACCTCCCAAGCCGACCTGCTCGCCCTGATCGACCGCCTGAACGACGACCCCCAGGTCGATGGCATCCTGGTACAGGCCCCGCTTCCGGCGCAGATCGACGACGAGACGGTGGTGGAGCGCATCCATCCCGACAAGGACGTGGACGGTTTCCACCCCTACAACATCGGCCGGCTGGCGGTGCGCATGCCCACCCTGCGTTCCTGCACCCCATTCGGCGTGATGCAGCTGCTCACCGCCACCGGCGAGCCATTGCGTGGCCAGCACGCCGTGGTGGTGGGGGCCTCCAATCACGTCGGGCGGCCGATGGCGCTGGAGCTGCTGCTGGCCGGCTGCACCGTGACCGTCTGCCACAGCGCCACGCGCGACCTGGCCGGGCATGTAGCCCAGGCCGACATCGTGGTTGCCGCGGTGGGCCGGCCCGAACTGGTCAAGGGCGCATGGATCAGGCCCGGCGCGACGGTGATCGATGTCGGCATCAATCGGCTGCAAGACGGCCGCATCGTCGGCGACGTCGAATTCGCCGCCGCGCGCGAACGGGCTGGCTGGATCACCCCCGTGCCCGGGGGCGTCGGCCCGATGACCGTGGCCACCCTGCTCGCCAATACCCTGGAAGCGTCCCGGCGGCACCGGCCTTGAGCTCGCCTCAGACCTGTTCGAACCACTCGCGCAGCCGCTGCAGATCGACCCAGGCCGTCTCACCGGCTCCAGCGGCATCGAGACGGGTATAGGGTGCACCGGGTTCGCCCAGGTCGGAGAGCACGGCCAGGGCCCCGCTGAAATCGTGGTCTCGGGTGTAGTCGTTCACGGTCACCACGGTCTTGAGGCCGGCCCCACCTGCGGCGCACAGGCCGTTTTCCGAATCCTCGAAGGCCAGGCACTCCCGCGGTGAGAGTCCGAGCTGCTGGATGGCCCAGAGGTAGATGTCAGGGGCGGGCTTCTTGGCCGGCACGATGTCGCCGGCGGCGATGACTGCGAACCATTGCTCACCGTCTTCGGCCAAGCTGTGTTTGAGCAGGGCGGTGACGTTGTCCGGCGTGGTCGTCGTCGCGATCCCCAGGATCAGCCCGGTATCTCTGGCCTCGGTCAGCAGTCGGCGCACGCCCGGGCGCAGCGGAATGCCGCCCTCGGCCAGCAGGCGCGTGTAGTGGCGGGTCTTGGCACGGTGCAGTTCCCCGATCAGGTCGTCGAAGTCGGCCGGGCGCGGCCAGTCGGGCCGGTAGCGCTCGACGTAGTGACGCATGCGTTCCTTGCCGCCGGTGACGGCAAGCAGTTCGCCGTAGAGGGGGACGTCCCATTCCCAGTCCAGGCCGAACTCGCGAAAGGCGGCATTGAAGGCCGGGCGATGGCCGTCCCGCTCGGTGTCGGCCAGGGTTCCATCCACATCGAATAGCAAGGCTCTCAGCATAGGCGTCAGTCCTAGGAAAAGTTGTCAAACCGGGGCAGTTCGGAAACAATGGGCGCCCCCCGCCCCATTCTTGACCGCTCGAACATGACCAGCCCCCCTCCCCAGCAATTCGCCGAATATGCTGAATTCGATGCCGTCTTCAACGGCACCCTGGTGAGCCTGCTGTCCTGGGAACAACTGGATCGCTTCTGGGCCAATCTCGATCCGGCCGGCGGCTGGTATCTCTATGCAGTGGGCGAGGCCCGGCCCGAATCCGCCGCCGACGCGCAACACGTCAGCGCCTTCATCCGCGAGATCGATGCCCTGTTGCGCAGGGAGCACCACGAGGATTATTGCGGCATCGTCTATACCGACGATCCGCAGCGGCCCAGCCTGGTCAAGATCTACGACCCCAACCATCTGGGCACCTCGTGCGGCTCAGGCAAGCACCGCATCCTGCCGGGCTGGGTCATGAGCCGCATGCCGCCGTCCGACCTCTCCCCCAGCCATCATGTACCGCAGAACCGTCGGCGCTGGTGGCAGGGGTTCCTGGACCTCATCCGGGGGACGGAAGCTGCCCACTAGGTCAACACCGGATTGGCAAGAAAAAAGCGGCTGACGCCGCTTTTTTCCCGTCGTCGGCATGCTCAGCTGGCGGCCGACTCTTCCGGCGCCTTGGGGGTGGGCTCGATCAGCGCCTTCATGGACAGGCGCAGGCGCCCCTTCTCGTCGGCCTCCAGCACCTTCACGCGCACGCTCTGGCCTTCCTTCAGATGGTCGGAAACGGCATTGACCCGCTCGTGGGCGATCTGGGAGATGTGCAGCAGGCCGTCCTTGCCCGGCAGCACGTTGACGATGGCGCCAAAGTCCAGGATCTTGAGTACCGTACCTTCGTAGACGCGGCCCACCTCCACCTCGGCGGTGATGTCCTCGATGCGCTTCCTGGCCGCCTCGCCGGCTTCCTGGCTCACGCAGGCGATCTTGACCGTGCCGTCGTCATCGATGTCGATCTGGGTGTTGGTCTCCTCGGTCAGCGCCCGGATCACGGCGCCCCCCTTGCCGATCACGTCGCGTATCTTCTCCGGATTGATCTTCATGGTGATGATGCGCGGCGCGAATTCGCTCATCTCCTGACGCGGGCCGGCGATCGCCTGCTGCATGATGCCGAGGATGTGCATGCGGGCCTCGCGCGCCTGGGTGAGCGCCACCTGCATGATCTCCTTGGTGATGCCCTGGATCTTGATGTCCATCTGCAGGGCGTTGACGCCACGCGTGGTGCCGGCCACCTTGAAATCCATGTCACCGAGGTGGTCCTCGTCGCCCAGAATATCGGTGAGCACGGCGAAGCGGTTGCCCTCCTTGATCAGGCCCATGGCGATGCCGGCGACATGGTCCTTCATCGGCACACCGGCATCCATCATCGCCAGACTACCGCCGCACACCGAGGCCATCGAGCTGGAGCCATTCGATTCGGTCACCTCGGACACGACGCGGATGGTGTAGCCGAATTCCTCCTTGCTCGGCAGGCAGGCCAGCAGGGCGCGCTTGGCTAGGCGCCCGTGGCCGATCTCGCGCCGCTTGGGTGTCCCCACCCGTCCGGTCTCGCCGGTGGCGAAGGGCGGCATGTTGTAGTGCAACATGAAGCGGTCGCTGTACTCGCCGGTGAGCGCATCGATGATCTGTTCGTCGCGGCCGGTACCGAGGGTGGCCACCACCAGGGCCTGGGTCTCGCCGCGGGTGAACAGCGCAGAGCCGTGCGTGCGCGGCAGCACCCCGGTGCGGATGCTGATGGGACGCACGGTGCGGGTGTCGCGTCCATCGATGCGTGGCTCGCCGGAGAGGATGCGGCCGCGCACCACCTGGGCCTCCAGGTTGTGGAACAGGTCCTTCACCACATTGACGCGCTCGGTGGGCATGTCAGCGGTGATGAGTTCGGCGAAGACACGTTGCCGCACCTCGTCCACCGCCGCCATGCGTGCCTGTTTCTGCTTGATGGAGTAGGCACGGGACAGATCGTCGCCGCACAAGGCGCGCATACGCTCGATGAGCTCTGTCTCGGGCGCGGGCGGGGTCCACTCCCAGGGGTCCTTGCCGGCCTCGTCCGCCAGGTCGTTGATGGCGTCGATGGCGATGCGCATCTGCTCATGCCCGAAGACGACCGCGCCCAGCATGATGTCCTCCGGCAGCTCGTCGGCCTCGGATTCGACCATCAGCACGGCCGATTCGGTGCCGGCCACGACCAGGTCGAGGCGCGAGCCCTTGAGCTCGGTGAGGGTGGGGTTCAGCACATATTGGCCATCGATGTAACCGACACGGGCGGCGCCGATGGGCCCGTTGAACGGTACGCCGGACAGGGCCAGGGCGGCCGATGCGCCGAGCATCGCCGGGATGTCGGAATCGATCTCCGGATTCGAGGACATCACCGTGGCGATGACCTGCACCTCGTTGAAGAAGCCGTCGGGAAAGAGCGGTCGGATGGGCCGGTCGATCAGCCGCGAGGTCAGGGTCTCTTTTTCCGAAGGCTTGCCCTCGCGCTTGAAGAAGCCACCGGGGATGCGGCCGGCGGCATAGGCCTTTTCCTGATAGTCGACGGTCAGGGGGAAGAAGTCCTGGCCGGGCTTGACATCCCTCTGGGCCACCACGGTCACCAGCACGACGGTATCGTCCATGTTCACCATGACCGCCCCAGTGGCTTGACGGGCGATCTCCCCGGTCTCCAGGGTCACCGTGTGGCGACCGTATTGAAATGTCTTCTTGACAGGATTCACACTGACCTCGTTCAGGTTCTCTCGCCCGCCGGACTTCCGGACCCGATGGGCGCTGGCAACAGGGGCTTGCTTACTTGCGCAGACCGAGACGCTCGATCAGGCTGCGGTAGGCGTCGGTATTGCGGGACTTAAGATAGTCCAGGAGGCGCCGCCGGCGGGAGACCATCTTCAGCAGGCCGCGGCGGGAGTGGTGGTCCTTGGCATGGGTCTTGAAATGACCGGTCAGGTCGTTGATGCGGGCAGTGAGCAGGGCGACCTGGACTTCGGGCGAGCCGGTGTCTGCGCCGCCGCGCTGGTAATCCTTCATGATTTGCGCCTTTTGCGCGGTGTCTATCGACATGTCAAAACTCCAAACAGGATCCGCAAAAACGGGCATTGTACTCGGGTAGCGCCGATTTTCTCAAGCAATTCATGCCCCTGCCCCCCGATCCAGGGCGATGAGGCGTCTCGGCGCGAGCCGGCCTTCGCCATCCACCTCCACCAGCCCGAGCAGGCGCCCATCGGGGCCGTAGGCCCGCAGTCGAGCGCCCACCTGGAGGCCGGCGCGCCAGATGGCCTGGCCGTGGCCCAGTTGCCAGGCGGACTCCGGGTCCAGATCCAGGCGGGGCAGACCGACGAGCAGCGCATCCACCGGGAGCAACCTGCCGTCCCGTGCCTGCGGGTCCATGGCCTCGAGTGCTTCCAGACCGATGGCCTGCTCCAGGCGCAGGGGACCGACGGCGAGGCGGACCAGTGCCTGGAGGTGGGCGCCACAGCCGAGGGCCTCGCCCAGGTCCTCGGCCAGGGTGCGCACGTACAACCCCTTGCCGCTCTCCACCAGAAGGGTGAACACGTCGCCCTGGAAGTCGACGAGTTCGAGTCGGCGCACCACCACAGGGCGCGGTCTGCGTTCGATCTCCACCCCCTTGCGGGCGTAGTCATAGAGCGGCCGGCCCGCCACCTTGAGGGCCGAATGCATGGGCGGAGTCTGCAGGAAGTCGCCGGTGAAGCGTGGCAGGATGCCACGCACGTCGGCCTCACGCACCCGCACCGGACGTGTCTCCAGCACAGTGCCTTCGGGGTCGCCGGTGGCGGTGCGCACACCCAGCCGCACCGTCGCGCGGTAGGCCTTGTCGGCGTTGAGCATGGACTGGGAGAACTTGGTGGCCTCCCCCAGGCAGATCGGCAGCAGACCCGAGGCGAAGGGATCCAGGGTGCCGGTGTGCCCGGCCTTGGCTGCGTTATAGAGACGCCTGGTCTTCTGCAGGGCGGTGTTGGAAGTCATCCCCACCGGCTTGTCCAGCAGCAGGACGCCGTCAACCCTGCGCTTCGTCATCGCGATGATGGGCGCGATCCTCCGCGACGGCCTCGTCGATGAGCCTGGACAGACGCGCCCCGCGCTCAACCGATTCGTCGAACTGGAAGGTCAGGCGGGGTACGCTGCGCATGCGCAGGCGGTGGGCGAGTTCCGTGCGCAGGTAGCCGCTGGCATGCCCCAGGGCCTTGCCCACCTCGGCCGGTTCGCCCACGAGCAGGGTGAACCAGACCTTGGCATGCTCCAGGTCCGGGCTCACCTCCACGGCGGTGAGGGTCACGTCATGGATGCGCGGGTCCTTCAGCTCGCGCATGAGGATGGCCGCCAGCTCATGGCGGATCTGCTCGGCGATGCGTTGGGCTCGGTGATGCATGGGGGGGGAAGGGTGGGCTGTTACGTCGCTCGCCTCACCCCTCTCGCTTTACAGGGTTCTCGCCACCTCGACCACCTCGTAGCACTCGAGCTGGTCGCCTTCCTGGATGTCGCTGAAATTCTTGAGACTCAGACCGCATTCGAAGCCGCCCTTGACCTCCTTCACGTCGTCCTTGAAGCGCTTCAGCGAATCCAGCTCGCCGTCGTGGATGACCACGTTGTCGCGCAGCACGCGCACCCGCGCGGAGCGCTTGATCACCCCGTCCAGCACCATACATCCGGCCACCGCCCCCACCTTGGAGATACGGAAGACCTGGCGGATCTCCGCCAGTCCGATGACGTTTTCCTTCCTCTCCGGCGAGAGCAGACCGGACAGGGCCGCCTTCACGTCGTCCACCGCCTCGTAGATGATGTTGTAGTAACGGATGTCAACGCCGGCGCTCTCGGCGAGCTTTCTCGCCTGGGCGTCCGCCCGCACGTTGAAGCCGATGATCACCGCCTTGGAGGCGATGGCCAGGTTGACATCCGACTCCGACACCGCACCCACGGCGGCGTGGATGACGTTGACCTTGACCTCGTCGGTGGAGAGTTTATGCAGGGCATGCACCAGGCCCTCGTAGGAGCCCTGCACGTCGGCCTTGATGATGAGCGGCAGGCTCTTGACCTCGCCCTCGCCCATCTGCTCGAACATGGTCTCCAGCTTCGCGGCCTGCTGCCTGGCGAGCTTGACGTCGCGGAACTTGCCCTGACGGAAGAGTGCGATCTCGCGCGCCTTGCGCTCGTCCGGCAGGACCATGACGTCCTCGCCGGCACCCGGCACCTCGGACAGACCCTGGATCTCGACGGGGATGGCGGGTCCGGCCTCCTGTACCTGCTTGCCATCCTCGTCGAGCATGGCGCGCACCTTGCCGAAGGCGGTGCCGGCGAGCAGCATGTCGCCGCGCCGGAGGGTGCCGGACTGCACCAGGACGGTGGCCACCGGGCCGCGCCCCTTGTCCAGCCGCGACTCCACCACCACGCCCTTGGCCAGGGTGTCCACCGGCGCCTTCAGCTCCAGCACCTCGGCCTGCAGCAACACCGCATCGAGCAGGGCGTCCATGCCCTGGCCGGTCTTGGCGGAGACGTCGACGAACATGGACTCCCCGCCCCACTCCTCCGGCACCACCCCCTCGGCAGAGAGCTCCTGACGGATCTTCTCCGGGTTGGCCTCGGGCTTGTCGATCTTGTTCACCGCCACCACGATGGGCACGTTGCCGGCCTTGGCATGGTGGATGGCCTCGCGCGTCTGCGGCATGACGCCGTCGTCGGCGGCCACCACCAGGATGACGATGTCGGTGACCTTGGTGCCACGTGCGCGCATGGCGGTGAAGGCCTCGTGACCCGGCGTGTCGAGGAAGGTGATCATGCCCTTGGGCGTCTCGACGTGGTAGGCGCCGATGTGCTGGGTGATACCGCCCGCTTCGCCGGCCGCGACCCGCGCGCGGCGGATGTAGTCGAGCAGCGAGGTCTTGCCGTGATCGACGTGGCCCATGACGGTGACCACGGGGGCGCGCGGCTTGAGTTCCGCCTCCTTGTGCTCGGCGGTCTCCTCCAGATAGGCCTCGGGGCTGGCGGTGGGGGCGGGCTTGGCGACATGGCCCATCTCTTCCACCACGATCATGGCGGTGTCCTGATCGATGACCTGGTTGATGGTGACCATGCTGCCCATCTTCATCATGGTCTTGATCACCTCGGCCGCCTTGACCGACATCTTGTGCGCCAGATCGGCCACCGTGATGGTCTCGGGCACCAGGACCTCGCGCACCACCGGTTCCACCGGCTGCATCGGCACTCCGGCACCGTGTTCCCCCTTGTGACGGCCCTTGCGGGCGCGCCAGCCGCTGTCTGCCTCGGTGGCGCCGCGGACCTTGAGCCCCTTCCTGCCGGCATGGGCCTCTTCGGCCTCCTTCTTCTTCACCGCCGGCTTTTCCGCCTTGGGCTTCACCGTCGGCTTGACCTCGCCCGGGGCCTTGACCGTCGGGGCCGCGGGCTTGGCCTCGACGGCGGCGGGTTGCTCGGCCTTGGTCGCGCTCACGGCACGCGCCGCCTCCTCGGCCTCGCGGCGGGCTGCCTCGCGTTCCTGCTTGGCCTTGAGTTCGGCCTCCTGGATGGCGCGCAGTTGGGCCTCACGCCGCATTTCCTCCTCGCGCGCCTTGAGCTCTTCCTCAGTGAGGATGGGGGCGGGTGCCTCGGGCTTGGCGGGGGTGGCCGGCGCGGGTTCCGCCGGCGGCGCCTCGCGCTTGACCAGCACCCGTTTCTTGCGCACCTCCACCTGGATGGTGCGCGACTTGCCCGTGCTGTCGGCGGTCTTGATCTCGGTGGTCTTCTTGCGCGTCAGGGTGATCTTGGTCTTCGGCGCCGTTGCCCCGTGCTTGTCGCGCAGATAGTCGAGCAGCCGCGTCTTGTCCTGATCGGTGAGGACATCCCCTTCCGACTTGACCGACACGCCGGCGGCACGCAGCTGCTCGACCAGCAGCGCCGCCGGCACCTTCAGTTCGTTGGCAAATTGATCGACTCTCATCTGGTCCTCGCTTGTCTCACCACCGCGCCCGGCCTCGCATTCGTATGTCTTCAGGCAAACCAGGGCGCGCGCGCGGCCATGATCAGACGCTTGGCCCGCTCCTCGTCCATGCCCGTGAGCTCCGCCAGTTCATCGACCGCCAGATCGGCGAGATCCTCGGTGCTCTTCACGCCCTGGGCGGAGAGCTGGGCGGCGGTCTCGGCATCCATGCCCTCGAGGGTCATCAGGTCGGTGGCCGCCTTCTCCACCGTCTCCTCGCGGGCGATGGCCGCGGTGAGCAGGGCGTCGCGGGCACGGGCACGCAGTTCGTTCACGCTGTCCTCGTCGAAGGCCTCTATCTCCAGCATCTCGGCAAGCGGCACGTAGGCCACCTCCTCCAGGCTGGTGAAGCCCTCTTCCACCAGCACATCGGCCACGTCCTGATCCACATCCAGTTTCTCCATGAACATGGCGCGGATGTCGGTGGCTTCCTGCCGTTTTTTGTCCGCGGCCTCGGACTCGGTCATGATGTTGATCTCCCAGCCCGTGAGTTCGGAGGCCAGGCGCACGTTCTGCCCGCCACGTCCGATGGCGTTGGCCAGCTGGGCCTCGTCGACGACCACGTCCATGCTGTGGCGATCCTCGTCGACGACGATGCTGGAGACCTCCGCCGGAGCCAGTGCATTGATGACGAACTGGGCCGGGTCGGGCGACCACAGCACGATGTCCACCCGTTCTCCGTTCAGTTCGTTGGTCACCGCCGTCACGCGCGAGCCGCGCACGCCGATGCAGGTGCCCTGCGGATCGATGCGCGGATCGTTGGATTTGACCGCGATCTTCGCGCGCACGCCGGGGTCGCGCGCCGCCGCCTTGATCTCGATGAGGCCCTCGCCGATCTCCGGCACCTCGAGCTCGAACAGCTTCATGATGAATTGCGGCGCCGTGCGCGACAGGATGAGCTGCGGGCCGCGTCCGCCGCGCTCGACGCGCAGGAGATAGCTGCGCACGCGGTCACCCACGCGCAGGTTTTCCCGCGGGATCATCTGATCCTTGGCCAGCAGTCCCTCGATGCGCCCGGACTCGATGATGGCGTTGCCGCGCTCCATGCGCTTGATGCTGCCGTAGACCAGGGTCTCGTCGCGGGCCAGGAAATCGTTCAGGACCTGTTCCCGCTCGGCATCGCGGATCTTCTGCAGGATGACCTGCTTGGCGGCCTGCGCGCCGATGCGACCGAACTCGACCGCCTCCAGCGGCTCCTCGATGAAGCCGCCCAGTTCCACGCCGGGATCGCGCTGGCGGGCCTCGGAGAGGGTGAGCTGACGTGCGGGATGCTCGATCTCGGCGTCGTCGGGCAGCACCTCCCAGCGACGAAAGGCCTCGTAGTCGCCGCTGCGGCGGTCGATCTGCACGCGCACATCCACATCATCCAGAAAACGCTTCTTGGTGGCATGGGCCAGGGCTGTCTCGAGGGCAGCGAACACCACCTCCAGGTCTACGTTCTTCTCGCGCGCCAGCGCATCCACCAACAGCAAGACTTCCCGACTCATGCCTTCCTCCGGGCCACTTCCTTCATGCCAAAATCCGGCGCCAACCGCGCCGACTCGATATCGTCCAGGGCAAGCTCCATCACACCCGCATCCGACTGCAGACGCACCCGATCCTGCTCCAACCCCAGCAGCACGCCCACGAACCTGCGGCGGCCGTCCAGGGGCATGCGCAGGCGCAACTGCGCCCGCTCGCCGGTGAAGCGGACGAAGTCCGCCGCCTTCACCAGGGGCCGGTCCAGGCCTGGCGAGGACACCTCCAGGCGGTCATAGGCCACGTTCTCCACCGTCAGCAGGCGTGTGAGCTGGTGGCTCACCCGGCTGCAATCCTCCAGGTCGACACCGCCCGGCTTGTCGATATACAGTCGCAGCAATCCCCGCCCAACCCGTTCCAGGGCAACCAGTTCATAACCCAGACCGGTGACGGTCGGCTCGATCAGTGCCTGTAGATCCATGCCCACACAAATAAAAAATGGGCCAAACGCCCATCTCAGAATTTGCTGATAATAACAGCTTTTCGGCAAGCCTGCGTAATCCGATCGCGTCCGGTTGACGCGCCCGCCTCGCTGTAGGAGGTCATGCGGGCGCGGGGGCATCGGCTCGTGCGCATCGACTGTCCTGACCACGACACCCGTATGCGCACCCCGGCACCCTCCCCCCTCGAGACCCTGGAGGGGCATATCCGCGTCACCCTTTTCCAGCTGGGCGACGGCGTGGACCGGGTCGCCATCGCCTCTTCCCGCCCCCATCTGGCCCAACGCCTACTGGCGGGCGGCACGGCTCGGGAGGCGGCCGAGCGGGTCGGACGCCTCTACACCTTGTGTGGCCGGGCCCAGCGCCTGGCCGCCGAGGCGGCGGCGGAAGCGGCGACCGGCGAGGCGTTGTCGGCAGATCGGCTGGCGCGACGGGAAAGACAGGTCCTGGCCGAGCAGGCGCGTGAACATCTCTGGCAGTTGCTGATGCCGACGGCCGGTCAGGCGGCCGCGGCGCCCGACCCGACACCGCTGCGGCGCATCGTCGCGGCCGGCGAGGAGGCGGATGCCCTGGCCGATGCCCTCACCCGCATCCTGACCGAGCATCTGCTGGGCGAGCCGCCTGCCGCTTGGCTCTCCCGCGACCCCGAAGCCCTGCGGCATTGGTGCGAGGCGGCGGCGACACCGCCGGCACGGCGTCTGGCGGGGTTCCTGCGCGATCCCGACCCCCCCGTCACCGCCATCCCCCTCCTGCCAGCCCTGGCGCGGTGGCAGGCGGACGCGCTCCGCGGCCTCGCCCTGCAGGTATTCGGGGAGCCGGTCTTCTGCACCCGCCCGCTCTGGCGCGAGAGTCCGGCGGAGACCGGTGTCCTGTCACGCCTCTGCGACGACCCCACCCTGTCGGCCTGGATCGCCGACATGGGCAGAGGCAGCGCCACCCGCCTGCTGGGCCGGCTGGTCGAGCTGGCCCGGCTGCCGTCCCGTCTGCAGGGAGACGGCCCCGCCGTGGTGCGCGCCTGGCCGCTCGACGAAGGGATGGGCGTGGCCGGCGTGGAGACCTCGCGCGGCCTGTTGCTGCACTTTGTGCGCATCGAGGCCGGCCTGGTGACCGACTACCGCATCCTGGCCCCCACGGAATGGAACTTCCATCCCGAGGGAGCCCTCGCAGAAGCATTGACCGCCATGCCCGCGGACACGCGATTGGCGGAACGCGCCCGCCGGGTGGTGGCATCCCTCGATCCCTGCGTTGCCTGCCAGGTTGAGATACGCCATGCATGAGATGTCGCTCGCCGAGGGTATCCTGCAGATCGTCGAGGAGGCCGCCCGGCAGCAGGGTTTTACCCGGGTCCGGGAGGTCCGGCTGGAGATAGGCGAACTTGCCGGGGTGGAGGTGGACGCCCTGCGCTTCTGCCTGGATTCCGTCCTGCACGGCACGCTCGCCGAGGGGGCGCGGGTGGAAATCGAACACACACCCGGCGAGGCCTGGTGCATGCTATGCGGCACGACGGTGCCGATCAGGGCTTTTTACGACCCCTGTCCGCGCTGCGGCGGGCACCAGTTACAACCCTCCGGCGGCACGCAGATGCGGGTCAAGGATCTACTCGTGGAATAGGAGTTCCAAGCATGTGTAACGTATGCGGCTGCGGCCAGGGCGAGACCCGGATCGAGGGCGAGGCCCACGACCACGACCATCCCCACGAACACCTGCACACCCACGCGCACAGCCATGCCGACGGCAGCGTACACAGCCATCCCCACAGCCACGCGTACAGCCATGCCCATACCGGCCATGACCATGTCCATGACGAATTGCACGCTGCTAACGCGCCCCACGCGCACGAGCACCCCCCCGGCGGCGATCTGCACTACGGGCTCGGCCCGGCGCATGCCCATGCCCCCGGCCTCAGCCAGGCGCGCATGGTCAGCATCGAACGGGACATCCTGGCCCGGAACGACGCCCATGCCGCCGCGAACCGCAAGCGGCTCGCCGAGCGCGGCATCTTCGCCGTGAACCTGGTCTCCAGTCCGGGCTCGGGCAAGACCACGCTGCTGGTGAAGACCATCGAGGCCCTGCAGGGACGGGCACGGGTGGCGGTCATCGAAGGCGATCAGCAGACCAGCATGGATGCCGACCGCATCCGCACCACCGGGGCAGCCGCCATCCAGGTCAACACCGGCAAGGGTTGTCACCTGGACGCCCACATGGTGGGCCACGCCATCGAACGCCTGAACCTGTCCGACGACAGCCTGCTCATGATCGAGAACGTGGGCAATCTGGTCTGCCCCGCGAGTTTCGACCTGGGCGAGGCGCACAAGGTGGTGATCCTGTCGGTGACGGAAGGCGAGGACAAGCCGCTGAAATATCCCGACATGTTCCACGCCGCGAGCCTCATGCTGCTCAACAAGGTGGACCTGCTGCCGCATCTCGCCTTCGACGTTGCCCGCTGCGTCGAGTATGCCCGCCGGGTCAACCCGCGGCTGGAGGTGCTCGAACTCTCCGCCGTCAGCGGGCAGGGCATGCAGGCCTGGCTCGATTGGCTGCTGGCTGGCTTGGAGCGGGCCCGCCTCGCCCGGCTGGAGAACGTGGACCTGCTCCGGCGCCGCATCGCCGAACTGGAGGCGCAACTGGCGGCAAAGGCCTGACGCACGGTATGAATGCCCCCATGACGGCTACCCCGCCCAACACGCTGCAGCGCAGGGTGCGGGTGTCGGGCGTCGTCCAGGGCGTGGGCTTCCGCCCCCTGGTCTGGCGCCTGGCGCACGAACTGGGACTGGCGGGCTGGGTGCGCAACGATGCGGGCGGCGTGGAGATCCTGCTGGAGGGGAACGCCGAGGCCGTCGACGCCTTCACCCGGCGCCTGCCCGATGACCTGCCGCCGCTGGCACGGTTGCGTGAACTCGCCTGGCGCGACGCGCCGGCGAGTGGCGAACACACCGACTTCCTCATCGCCGACAGCGGCAGCGGTCCCGCTGCCACCATGATCGGCCATGACACGGCGGTCTGCCCGGATTGCCTGTCCGAGCTGTTCGACCCGCAGGACCGCCGCTGGCGCTACGCCTTCATCAACTGCACCCATTGCGGGCCGCGTTACACCCTGACCTACGGACTGCCCTATGATCGCGCCCGCACGAGCATGGCCGCCTTCCCGCTCTGCCCGGCCTGCGCGCGCGAATACGCCGACCCGGCCGACCGGCGCTTCCACGCTGAACCCACGGCCTGCCCGGTGTGCGGTCCGCGACTGTGGCTGGAACCCCCCGGCCTTCGGCCACCCCCCTCATCAGGCGGGCAGACCCCCGATCCGGCGGGCCGCTCCCTTGACAAAGGCGATGGTGATGCCGCCGCCGGGGGATGCGCCGCCTTGACAAAGGAACTCGCCGCGCAGCGGCGGAGGGATTCCGACGCCGTTGCCGAAACCCTGGCGCGCCTGCGTGCCGGCGAGATCGTGGCCATCAAGGGTCTGGGCGGCTTTCATCTCGCCTGCGACGCCCGCAATGCCGGGGCCGTGCGGCGTCTGCGTGCACGCAAGGGCCGCGATGAAAAGCCCTTCGCCGTGATGGCCGCCAACCTCGCCTCGGTCGAGCCTCTGGCAGAGCTCGGCGCGACGGAACGCGAACTGCTCGAATCGCCGGAGCGGCCTATCGTCCTGTTACGCAAGCGACCCGACGCCGACCGGGCCCTGGCCGGTATCGCCCCGGGCCTGGCCTGGCTCGGCGTCATGCTGCCCTATACCCCCCTGCACTGGCTGTTCTACCATGAGGCCGCCGGTCGGCCGGCGGGCACCGGCTGGATGCACACCCCCCAGGACCTGCTCCTGGTGATGACCAGTGCCAACCCAGGCGGCGAGCCCTTGGTGATCGGCAACGAGGAGGCGCGGACCCGCCTTGCCGGCATCGCCGACGCCCTGCTGCTGCACGACCGCGACATCGTGGTGCGCTGCGACGACTCCGTGCTGCGGGTAGACGAGGAGCCCTCCTCACCCCTCACATTCATGCGCCGCGCCCGCGGCTATACACCGCGCCCCATCCGGCTGGCAGCCGCCGGTCCGTCGGTGCTGGCCCTGGGCGGGTATCTCAAGAACACGGTCTGTGTCACCCGAGGCGACGAGGCCTACGTCTCCCAGCACATCGGCGGCCTGGACAACCCGGCCACCTGCGACATGCTCATCGAGGTGACGCGGCATCTGCTCGACATCCTGCAGGTGCGCCCGGCGGCGGTGGCGCACGACCTCAATCCGGACTTCTTCAGCTCCCGCCATGCGCTGCAGCTCGCCGCGGACTGGGGAGCGCCGGCCATTGCCGTGCAGCATCATCACGCCCACATCGCCGCCGTCATGGCCGAACACGGCGTCGATGGCCCCGTTCTGGGCCTAGCCCTGGACGGTATCGGGCTGGGCCGCGAAGATGCCCTCGCCGCCAAGCCCAGCCCCGAGCTGGCTGCGGGACGCGTGCAGCATGGCCCCGATGCGTCCGGCAAGTCCTGGGGGGGTGAACTCCTGCGGGTTGAAGGCGCCGCCTTCACCCGGTTGGGCCACCTGCGCCCGCTACCCCTGCCCGGTGGCGACCAGGCGGCGCGCGAGCCCTGGCGTATGGCCGCGGCTGCCCTGCACCTGCTCGGCCGGGGTGATGAGATCGCCCGCCGCTTCCCGGGTCGGCCCCTGGCCGGGCGCATGCACGCATTGCTGCAAAGACAGACCCTCTGCCCGCCCACCACCAGCCTGGGGCGCTGGTTCGACGCGGCGGCAGGACTGCTGGGGGTGCGGCAGGTCATGGCCTACGAAGGCCAGGCGGCCATGCTGCTGGAGGGGCTGGCAGAGCAGGCCGGCGAAGTGTCGCCGATGACCGACGGTTATGTCCTGCATGCGGATGGTCGCCTCGATCTGCTGCCCCTGCTGGCACGGCTGGCGGATGAAGGCGATGCCCGCCGTGGCGCCGCCCTGTTCCACGCCACCCTGGCCGAGGGTCTGGCGGACTGGGTCATGTGGGCGGCGCGACGGGAGAGGTTGAACACGGTCGCCTTCGGCGGTGGCTGCTTCCTGAACCATATCCTGTCTCGCCGCCTGGCCTCGCGCTTGGGTGAGCAGGGCATGCGCGTGCTCGCGTCGGCGCAAATACCCCCGAACGACGGGGGGTTGAGCCTGGGCCAGGCCTGGGTTGCAATGCGGCATCTGAATGCAGGCGCCTGAGACCTTGGACCCTGCTCGGGCGACATCCACGTCATGACATGAAGGGATAGGCAGATGTGTTTGGCCATACCGGCACGGGTGGTGCAGATCGGAGACGGCGACCAGGCCATCGTCGACCTGGGTGGGGTGCGCAAGGAGATCTCGCTCGCCCTGGTCGAGGACGTGGCGGTGGGCGACTACGTCATCGTCCACGTCGGTTACGCGCTCACCCGCCTGGACCCGGAGGAGGCGGAGCGAACACTGGCCCTGATGGCCGAGGCGGGACTGACGGTACAGGCACAGGACACATGAAGTACGTCGACGGGTTCAGGGATGGCGAGGTGCGACCGCGCAGGGCGGAGCAGGGGCCCCGCGCCGCGGGGATGCGACCCCGGAGCGGGATGCGGCGACCTCGCCCCAGCCCTGTCGGCCTGCCGGAGGTGATCGGGTGAGGTATGTCGATGAGTTCAGGGATGGCGAGGTCGCCCAGGGCATCGCCCGTGCCATCGCCGCCGAGGCGCGTCCCGAGCGCCGCTACAATTTCATGGAGTTCTGCGGCGGCCACACCCACGCCATCTCGCGCTACGGCGTGCCCGACCTGCTGCCCGAAAACGTGCGCATGATCCACGGCCCCGGCTGTCCGGTCTGCGTGCTGCCGATCGGCCGCATCGACCTGGCAATCCGGCTCGCGCTGACGCACGGAGTCGTCCTCTGCACCTATGCCGACACCCTGCGCGTACCGGCCTCTGGGGGCCTGTCGCTGATGCGGGCGCGGTCGCGCGGCGGCGACATCCGCATGGTCTATGCGGTCACGGACGCCCTCAAGATCGCCCGCGAAAATCCGCACAAACAGGTGGTGTTCTTCGCCATCGGCTTCGAGACCACGACGCCGCCCACCGCGGTGGCCATCCGCCAGGCCTGCGCCGAGGGGCTCGGCAACTTCTCCGTGCTCTGCTGCCATGTGCTCACGCCGCCGGCCATCATGAGCATCCTGGAATCGCCCGAGGTGCGCACGCTCGGCAGCGTGCCCCTGGACGGCTTCATCGGCCCCGCCCACGTCTCCACCATCATCGGCAGCCGGCCCTATGCATTCTTCGCCGAGGAATACCGCAAGCCGGTGGTGATCGCCGGGTTCGAGCCGCTGGACGTGATGCAGGCCATCCTGATGCTCACGCGCCAGGTCAACGCGGGCCGCGCCGAGGTGGAGAACGAATTCACCCGTGCCGTCACCCCCGACGGCAACGCCAAGGCCCAGGCCCTGGTGGCCGGGGTGTTCGAGCTCAGGCGCAGCTTCGAGTGGCGTGGCCTGGGCGAGGTGCCCTACAGCGCGCTGAAGATCCGCGCGGCCTATGCCGAGTTCGATGCGGAGAAACGCTTCGAACTCGATTACACACCGGTGTCCGACAACAAGGCCTGCGAGTGCGGGGCCATCCTGCGCGGGGTGAAGCGGCCCACCGACTGCAAGCTGTTCGGCACTGTATGCACGCCGGAGACCCCGATGGGTTCCTGCATGGTGTCCTCGGAGGGTGCCTGCGCGGCGCACTACACTTATGGACGCCACAAGGAAAGCGAGGCCGCTCGATGAGCGGCACGGTCAAACCCGGCTATGCCCGTCCGCTGGACCTGAAGCACGGCCGGGTGGAAATGAGCCATGGCGGCGGCGGACGGGCCATGGCGCAGCTCATCGCCGAACTGTTCACCCGCCATCTCGGCAACGAGTATCTGGCCCAGGGCAACGACGGCGCCGTGCTGCCCCCGGCCGGGGGCAGACTGGTGGTCGGCACGGACTGCCATGTCGTCTCGCCGCTGTTCTTTCCCGGCGGCGACATCGGCAGCCTGGCCGTACACGGCACGGTCAACGACGTGGCGGTGATGGGGGCCGCGCCGCTCTACCTCACCGCCGGCTTCATCCTCGAGGAGGGCTTCCCGCTCGCCGACCTGGCCCGCATCGTCGGCTCCATGGCCGAGGCCGCCAACCGGGCCGGCGTCAGACTGGTGGCCGGCGACACCAAGGTGGTGGAGCAGGGCAAGGGCGACGGCCTGTTCATCACCACCACCGGCGTGGGCGCCCTGCCAGCGGGGCTCACCCTGTCCGGCGACCTCGCCAGGCCGGGCGATGCGGTGCTCATCTCCGGCACGATCGGCGACCACGGCATGGCCATCATGAGCCGGCGGGAGAACCTCGCCTTCGACGCCCCCATCCTGTCCGACTCGGCGGCGCTCAACGGGCTGACCGCCGCCATGCTCGCCACCGGCGCCGAACTGCGGCTGATGCGCGACCCCACCCGCGGCGGTCTGGCCGCCACGCTCAACGAGATCGCCCATCAGTCGGGCGTCGGCATCCACCTGGACGAGGCCGCGATCCCCGTCAAACCCGAAGTGGAGGCTGCGTGCGAGCTGCTGGGTCTGGATCCGCTCAACATCGCCAACGAAGGCAAGCTCGTCGCCGTTTGCGCCGAATCGGATGCCGAGCGGCTGGTCGCCGCCATGCGCGCCCATCCCCTGGGCCGGGCTGCCGCCCGCATCGGCCGGGTGGTGGAGGACGGCCGGCATTTCGTGCAGATGCAGACCCGCTTCGGCGGACGTCGCATGGTGGACTGGCTGGCTGGAGAACAGCTGCCACGAATTTGCTGAACAGGTGAGCCCCGACGCCTAGGATGAAACAGCCCCCTGACTCGCTGCGCTCGTTTCCCCCCGAGGGGGTGGTCAGTTCCTTCGGAACGGCCGTGCGGAACTGATATGCGCCTGCTACTCCTCACCCACGCCTTCAACAGCCTGACCCAACGCCTGTACGTGGAGCTTACCGAGGCTGGGCACGAACTGTCGGTGGAGTTCGACATCAACGATGCGGTCACGCGGGAAGCGGTCGAGCTGTTCAGGCCCCACCTGATCCTCGCTCCCTATCTGCGCCGCCCCATACCGGAAAATGTCTGGCGACGGCAGGTCTGTCTCGTCGTGCATCCGGGCATCGTCGGCGACCGCGGCCCGTCCGCCCTCGACCGGGCCATCCTGCAGGACGAGCGGGAATGGGGGGTGACCGTGCTGCAGGCGGAAGCCGAGCTGGATGCCGGACCGGTCTGGGCAACGGCGAACTTCCCCATGCGCCAGGCCACCAAGTCCAGTCTCTATCGCAACGAGGTCACCGAAGCGGCCGTAGGTGCCGTGCTGGAGGCCGTGGCGCGGCTGACGGATTACCGCGCCGGGCGCTGGCAGCCGACCAGGGTGGCACAGCGTCCGCTGCGGCCCCTCGTGCAAGACGCCGAGCGCGCCATCACCTGGTCACGCGACGACACCGCCAGCGTGCTGCGCAAGATCGCCAGCGCCGACGGTAGTCCGGGCGTGGCGGACAGCCTGCTCGGGCATCCCTGCCGCCTGTTCGATGCCCGTGCCTACCCCGCCACGGGCAGGCCGGGCGAGCTCCTCGGCCGGGCCGGCGCCGGCATCGTGCGCGCCACGGCCGACGGCGCCGTACACATCGGCCATCTGCGTCGCCCCGCCACCCCCCTGCCGTTCAAGCTGCCGGCCCTGCTGGCCCTCCCCGAAGCGGCCGAACTGCCCGAGCTGCCCGAGCTCGACCCGCCGATTCGCTACGAGGAGGCGGATGCCGTCGGCTACCTGCACTTCGACTTTTACAACGGCGCCATGGGCAGCGCCGCCTGCGCGGCGCTGCTCGAGGCCTACGAACGGGCACGCGCGCGCCCCACGCGGGTGATCGTCCTCATGGGCGGCACAGACTTTTTCTCCAACGGCATGGATCTGAACCTGATCGAGGCGGCCGAAAGCCCCGCCGACGAATCCTGGCGCAACATCAACGCCATGGACGACCTGTGCCGGGCCATCATCGAGACCGACAGCCAGCTCACCGTGTCCGCACTGCAGGGCAATGCCGGCGCCGGCGGGGCCTTCCTCGCCCTGGCGGCGGACGAGGTCTGGGTGCGCAAGGGCGTGGTCCTCAACCCGCATTACAAAAACATGGGCAATCTGTACGGCTCCGAATACTGGACCTATCTGCTGCCGCGGCGGCTGGGCCCAGACGGGGCGCGGCAACTGATGCAGCGGCGCCTGCCGTTGGGTTCGGCTGCGGCCCTGCGCATGGGTGTCGTCGATGACTGCCTGGCCCCGGACCACGCCGGCTTCCTGCACGCGGTACGACTGCGGGCCACCGCCCTGGCGCATGCGCCCGATCATGCGACCCGCCTGCAACTCAAGCGGAAACGGCGGACCTCGGACGAGGCGGCCAAACCCCTGGCTGCCTATCGGTCCGAGGAACTGGCCCGCATGCAGCGCAACTTTTACGGCTTCGACGTCAGCTACCACGTGGCCCGGCAGCGCTTCGTCCACAAGACACCGCATAGCTGGACTCCCCGCCATCTGGCCCGACATCGCGAGATCGGCTGGCAGGCGCCAACCGATGACTGAGATGCAGGGGCCGACCGCATTACCTCAACGCGGCGATGCTCCATACCCCGCCGGGCGGCTTTGCATCCCCACTGCCGAATCCCCTGTATCATGCGGGCCCTCGGGCGCGGGTGGCGGAACTGGTAGACGCACCGGACTTAAAATCCGGAACCTTCGGGTGTACGGGTTCGATTCCCGTCCCGCGCACCATTGAGAAATCAATGGTTTGCACAACCATTCCAGACCTTGATATCCACGTTTAGGGTGTATTTGGCACATTTTGTCACAGCGTGTTTTTCTAGCTGAGACTGACCTGCCTGACCGGTGGCTATACCCGTCCCCAACTTTTTATGGAGACGAAGGTATGGCAACGATACGCAAGCGCGGCGAGCACCAGTGGCAAGTAATCATCCGACGTAAGGGATACCCTAAGCAAAGCGCAACATTCGAGACACGAAATGATGCTGAGAAATGGGCGCTGAGCATCGAGGGTGATATGGTCAGAGGTGCCTACGTCGACCGCACAGAAGCGGAACGCACCACTCTTGCAGAAGCTTTGCAGCGCTATCTTCGGGAAAACACAGTGCGCAAGCGCGGCGCGCAGCAGGAGACCGACCGCATACGTACCTGGTTGCAGCATCCCCTGGCGAAACGCACTCTGGCCGGTCTGCGCAGCATGGATTTCGCCCGCTACCGGGACGACAGGCTGAACGAAGTCAGCGCTGCAACTGTGCGCCTCGAACTGGCCATCATCAGCCACCTGTTCACGCAGGCACGCAAAGAATGGGGACTACCGCTCGAAAATCCAATTGCAAACATCCGCAAACCAACACTCCCACCCGGGCGAGACCGACGCTTGCTCGATGGCGAGGAACAACGGCTACTCCATGCTTGCCGTGAGCACAGCCTGTGGCTTGAAGCCATTGTGAAGCTTGCGATTGCGACCGGCATGCGCGCAGGCGAGCTGGTCGCGCTGAACTGGCGGCAGGTCTACCTTGCCGACCGCACCATCACACTTGAGATGACGAAAAACGGCAGCCGGCGCATGGTGCCGTTGTCCAAGATTGCCGCGGATGCGCTGCAATCCCTACCGCGTCAGCCCGATGGCAAAGTGTTCAAGTTCGAGAAGAGCAAAGACCTCTCGAAAGTGTTTGCCCGTGTCTGTAAGCGTGCGGGCATTGAGAATTTGCGCTTTCACGACCTGCGACACGAAGCTGCTTCTCGACTTGCACCCCATCTGACAGTCCAGACTCTGGCAAAGGTCATGGGCTGGAAAACGCTGCAAATGGCCATGCGCTATTACAACCCGACGCGCACTGAGTTGTTGGCGGCGGTTGATGCAGCGGCGGCCAACCGTGAAGATGCATGAGCTTGGCGCAGCACAGCGCTGAGGGGTATTTGTGTGTTTTTAAGGCGCTGGACATAGCGCAGCTTCATCCGCGGCAGGGAAAACGGTTCAGAGCGGCTACGCTGATATTCCGCTCGGAAGAGAGCAACCAGCTTTCCGACCTGCTGGCGGATGCCAGCAAAACCAGGGGTGCGATAGAGCGAGTACCATGCCTGGTTAAGCTGCATGTCCGTCTTTGCACGTACAGACTTGATGATGCGCTCTCGCCAAGCCTCGTACGTCTCTTTCGACATGCGCCAGGTGAGCACGGGCTTGGCGTGGTCGGGCTTCGTCATGAGGGCGAGCTCGTAACCTGTCACATTCACGCGTTCGCGCTGTGCGTTGCGTAGTCTTTCGAGCTGGTGCGCGGGGTGGTGACCATCCGTAACCAGAAGCCACCAGGCAATGGTGCCGGATGAGGGCTCCGGCTGCCACAATAAGAGCACTGCATTCCCCAGGTTTTGGCGTTTGCGGCGGTAGCGTTCATCCTTCCGAATGTGCACCAGATACAGAGACGAGATTTTTCGCACGAATGTCGTTGTCTTGTGCAGTTGCACGGTGCCGGAGGTGTGCCAATGGTAGCCAAGGCGTATGTAATCCGCGATGCGTTGCATGAGTACGGTTTTGTGCAACAGTACAGGCGGGTCGTAGGACATCGTGGGGACGACAAAACAAAAGGTAACACCTTATATAGCGAGCCTTCGGCGAGCCTGTGCACATGTCTAAGACGCGCGAACATACAAGGATTCCAAGCGCGAAGCTCAGGCCATAATAGCTGGCAACGACAACTCGCATCGAGCATGCATAGCCGGCCCTTCGCATCTAAACTCCCGCAGGTACGGATGGGGTATCAGTGCTCAGGCGCCAGAGTTCAGTAGCCATGGCCTCTAACACACTCAGTAACATGCCAGCATTCAGTATGGGGTATCACACCCGCATGGCGCTTTTGGGGTTTCGTGCGGGTCGCAGCGGTGCCCATGCAAGCCGCACAATCATGCTCAATGAGCTGCGGGCTCTGCTCGATGCAGCGCCCATGGACGCTGGCAAGCCGGACTACATCAGGCTGGTTCTCGATGACAACCTCTTGGGCAAGGGGACGGCCAAGTCCAGAAAACTGACTCTAAAACACCTGGTCGAGCTCTATGGCCTGGACGACAAGCTCTGTCTGTTCCGGGTTTTTCGCCGTCTTTGGCAGCAGGATGTCCAGGCCCGTCCTGTCCTAGCATTGACGCTGGCGCTCGCCCGCGACCCGCTGCTGCGTCTGACTCGCCCCCTCATCCTCGCCAGGCAGCCCGGGGAGCCCTTGACGCGCACGGAAGTAGAAGACGTCCTGTACAAGGCTGACCCCGGCCGCTTTAGCGCCGCGTCCCTGAAGTCTTTCGCGCAGAATATCAACGGAAGCTGGACGCAGGCGGGCTTCCTGCAAGGCCGCGTGCGCAAGATTCGCACGCAGCCACCAGTCACTCCGGTCAATCTGACATTTGCCCTGTTTCTGGGCTATCTGGAGGGATTGCGCGCGCAAAGGCTGTTTTCAACGGATTGGGTGCGTTTGTTGTATGGCTCGTCTGATGAGCCACTCACTCAGGCAAAATCAGCCTCCCGAAGAGGCTTGCTGGTCTTCATGAATGCCGGTGGGGTGATGGAAGTGCGCTTTCCTGGCTATCTAACACCGGAGGAAGAGGGATGGCTGTATGAGTAGGGTCGCTAAGCTGCTCACCGTCTACCGCGAACACATTGCCGTGCCCTGGCAACAGGGGCTGGCCGGTATTCAGCGCGTGATTTTCGCGGTCTACGACCCACATGACGAACTGCGCATGCGGGCCAATCTGGTCGAGTTCGAAATCGCCACCAAGGCCGCTGGGCACGCTTGGCAGCTCATCGACATCACCGATGCCTTTCCTGCCTGGATGGCCGAGCAACGCTACCGCGAAAGCTACTTCGAAAACCCGGAGGACTTGGACGGCTATGTCGCTGGCCAGATAGCCGGTTTCACCCAGGCGCTGGAACAAGACCTGCGCAAGAAAATCGCGGAAGGGGCCGACGCCAATACCGTGACCGCTCTGCTCGGAGTAGGCAGTCTGTTCGGCCTGACCCGTGTATCGCACGTGGTGGAGAAGATTGCCGACGCCGTTCCCGGCCGCCTGCTGGTCTTCTTCCCGGGTGAGTATGCCAATAACAACTACCGCTTGCTCGACGCGCGGGATGGCTGGAACTACATGGCCGTTCCCCTCGTGGCGGCAGACTGAGAGAGAGTCGATATCCAATGCTTAACCATGCCATCTTCACGAAGGACCCGAAGGCCAACCGCCTGGTCAACAACGGCGTCGCCGAGGTTTCCGAGGACCATTCGGAAAGCGCCCTGACGGTCCTGCGCTACGAACTGGAAACCTTCGTCTGCAATGGCCAGTACGAGAAGGGCATGGAGCGCATCCTCGATGCCTTCCTCAAGAACCTGACCAACGCCGCCGAGCAACCTGGCGTCTGGATTAGCGGCTTCTACGGCAGCGGTAAGTCGCACATGGCCAAGATGCTGCGCACGCTGTGGACCGACCTGGCTTTCCCGGATGGCGCCATGGCCCGCGAAATCGCCCGCCTCCCCGACAATGTGCGCGACCTGCTCAAGGAGCTGACCACCCAAGGCAAGCGCCTCGGCGGTCTCAGGGCCGCGTCCGGCAAGCTGGGCGCCAGCGCGTCGGACAGCGTGCGCGTCGCGCTGCAGGAAATCATCTTCCGTTCGGCGGGGTTGCCGGAGAAATACCACCATGGGCGCTTTGTTCTCTGGCTCAAGGGCAAAGGTCTGCTGGACGCCTTGAAGGCCGAAGTCGAGGCCCAGGGCGAGAGCTTCGAGCGCGAGCTCAAGGAGATGTACGTCTCCCCGGTGCTGGCGAGCGCGCTACTCAAGGTCTATCCGGACTTCGCGGACAACGCCAAGAACGCCCGCATGCTCCTCAAGGACCAATACCGCGAGGTCACCGACCTTTCCAACGACGAGCTCGTGGACGCCATCCACGATGCCCTGGCCCACGACAACAAGTTCCCCCTCACGGTCATCGTCCTGGATGAGGTGCAGCAATACATCGGCGACAGCGCCGACCGCGCCTACCGCCTGCAGGAGGCAGTCGAGACCTGCTGCAAGCACTTCGGCGGCCGGCTGCTCTTCGTCGGCACCGGGCAGACCGCCCTGGCCGGCACGCCCACGTTGTCCAAGCTGCTGGGCCGTTTCCCGATCCAGGTCTCCCTGTCCGACACGGACGTGGAGGGTGTCATCCGCGAAATCATCCTGGCCAAGAAACCCAGCGCGGTGCCCAAAGTGGAACAGGTCCTACAGGATTGCCTCGGCGAGATTTCGCGCCACCTCCACGGCACCAAGCTGGAGCACACCGTCGCCGACGAAGAAGTGATGGTGGCCGACTATCCCATCCTGCCGGTGCGTCGCCGCTTTTGGGAGCGGGTCATGCGCGCCGTGGACACCACGGGCACGGTGGCCCAGCTGCGCAACCAGTTGCGCGTAGTGCATGAAGCCGTCATCGCCACCGGTGACCAGCCGCTGGGCCATGTGGTGCCGGGCGACTTCATCTACGACCAGAACGCCATCAGCCTGCTGCAAACCGCCGCCCTGTCGCGCGAGGCCTACAACCACATCGAGGCCCTGGCTGCCGGCAAGGGCGACGACCCGCTCAAGGCGCGTCTGCTCAAGCTGATTTACCTCATCGGCAAGCTGCCCACGGAGGCCGTGGCCGATACCGGGGTACGCGCCACCGCCGACACCCTGGCCGACCTGCTTGTGGTGGACCTGCCCGCCGGCTCGGCCGACCTGCGCAAGCGCATCCCCGACCTGCTGCACGAACTGCAAGAGAAGGCCGGCCTGGTCATGGGCATCACCACGACCCACGGGGTGGAATACCGCCTGCAAACGCGCGAGAGCAGCGCCTGGCAGGACGAATACCGGCACCAGGAATCGGAGCTCAAGAGCTCCGTCACCCGCATCGAGCAGGAGCGTGCCGACCTTTTCCGCAAGCAGGCCTTGGATATCCTGCGCCAGGTGCGGCTTTCCCAAGGCAAGGAGGCGCGCGACCTCTCCGCGAGCTTCGACGCCGAGCTGCCCAAGGACCACGCCGAGCGCATCGTCGCCTGGATTCAGGATGGCTGGCAGACCGACGAGAAATCCTTCCTGGCCGAGGCCCGCGCCGTCGGCAACAGCGACCCCAGCCTGTTCGTTTACCTGCCCGCCCGCAACAAGACTGAGCTGGCCAATGCCATCGTCGCCATGAAGGCGGCCAGGGCCACGCTGGACGTCAAAGGCATGCCCTCCACTCCCGAGGGAGAGGAAGCCCGCAGCGCGATGACCACCAAACTCAACGCCGCCGAGCGCCAGATTCAGACGCTGCTTGGTGAGGTATTCGCCGGCGCCCGCGTCTTCCAGGCGGGCGGCACCGAGGTCACCGACCCCGACGACCTGGCCGGCAAGCTCACCGCCGCTGGGCAAAAATCCGTCATCCGCCTCTATCCCCAGTTCGACGTGGCCGACCAGACCGGTTGGGACAAAGTCCTGGACCGGGCGCGCAAGAACGACAGCCAAGCCCTGGAAGCCGTCGGCTACAAGGGCGACACCGACAAACACCCGGTCTGCGCCGCGATACTGAAGTACATCGCCGGCAGCAAGAAAGGCAGCGAAATCCGCGACCACTTCCGTGGGCCGCCCTATGGCTGGCCGCAGGATGCGGTGGACGGCGCGCTCTATGCGCTGCTGGCCAGCGGCCATTTGCGCGCGCTGGATGCGGCGCACAAGGCGGTGGATGCCAAGGGCCTGGAGCGCAACAAGCTCACCCAGACCACCTTCAAGCCGGAGTCCGTCACCATCACCCCGGTGCAACTCATCCAGCTGCGCAAGCTCATGCAGGACCTGGGCATTCCCTGCCAGCCCCAGGAAGAGCTGCAGAAGGCCATGCTGTTGCTGGAAGAACTCAAATCCCGAGCCGACCGGGCCGGCGGCGATGCCCCCAAGCCCGCTGTCCCGGACAAGGCGCATCTGAACCAGCTCGAACAGCTCACCGGCAACACCCTGCTGGTACAACTGCATGCCGACAAGGACAAGCTCCTGGCGGAAGCCCAGGCCTGGCAGCAGGCCGCTCAAGCCATCGACAAGCGCTGGCCCAATTGGGTGCAGCTGACCAGCCTGCTCGCGCAAGCCAAGGAACTCGGCCCTTACGCCGACCTGGCACAAGAGGCCAAGGCTATCGCCGACCAGCGCGCCTTGCTGTCCAACCCCGACCCCGTCCAGGCCCTTTTGGAAAAAACGGTGGACCTGCTCCGCCGCTCACTGAACCACCACGTCCAGGCTTTCCAGGACGAGTACACCCAACGTCTGAGCGCCCTCCAGGCCGATGAGTCCTGGCAGAAGCTGAGCGCCGCCGACCAGACCCTTCTCCTAAAGGAAGCTGGTCTGGAACCCGCCCAGATACCGGACATGAGTTCCGCCGCCGCCTTGGAACAGGCCCTGGACGATTGCCCCCTGGCCCGTTGGGCGGACCGGCGCGAGGCCCTGGCCAGCCGCTTTGACCAAGCTCGTCTCGCCGCTGCGCGCAAGCTCATGCCCACCGTCCGGCGGGTTAGCCTGCCCAGCCGTGCGCTCAACAGCCCCGACGAGGTCAAGGCCTGGCTGGCGGAAGCCGAGACCGCCCTGCTCAAGCAGCTCGAACACGGGCCAGTCATCCCAGGTTGAACCAACCACCTACGCGGTATATCCTGTATATACATTGGTTTCAGGAGGCCATGATGCTGACCCGTGTATTCAAGAGTGGAAATTCCCTCGCCATCCGCATCCCCAAGGAACTGGCCATCGTCGAAGCCTCCCAGGAGGTCGAAATCGAGCGTGTCGGCAACACCCTGGTGGTAAAGCCGGTGGAAACGAAGACATTGGCTGACCTGATGGACGTATTCGCCATGTTCAGCCCCGATTTCATGGCGGAAGGGCGCGAGTTCCATGAAGAGCATGAGCGTGATTGGAGTGGCGTCTTTGCAAACAACTCCAGCAAGGCAAGCAAGGGGTGAGCGATGCTGTACATGCTCGACACCAATATCTGCATCTACCTCGCCAAGCAGCATCCCCCTTCGTTGCGTACTCGATTTGAAGGGTTGCGACAGGGGCAGGCCGTCATGTCGGCCGTGACGCATGCTGAATTGCGGGCGGGCATTGAGATGCAGGCCGCCAACCGCGCGCGAGATGAAATGGTGCTCGACATGATTGTGAGCCGTGTTCCCATCGTGCCCTTCGATGTGGCGGCATCCCTGGCCTATGGCCGCCTACGTGCCATCGTCCCGGACCGCCGCCGCAATGCAATGGACCGCCTCATCGCCGCCCATGCCTTGAGCCTTGGCGCTACCCTGGTGACCAACAACGAAGCCGACTTTAAGGACTACCCCGGTCTCAAGCTGGAAAACTGGTTGGCCGCTGCATGAAGCCCCTGAGCAAACCCCTGCGCACCCGCCTGGAAAACACCGTCAAGGCGGCCCGTGACGTCGCCGAAACCGCCGCCCGCGCCGCCCTGGAACACCTGGGCATCGGTGAACCCAGCGCGCCGGCCCACCTCACCGAAGAGCAGCGCGAACTGCGCCGGCGCTTGCGCCTGCACGGCCGCCAGTTGGGCGACGTCAAGCACAAGGACGAACGGCAGGACATCCGCCACCTGGTCTGGGAAGTCGCCTACGAGCACTGGCACCGCATGCTCTTCGCCCGGTTCCTGGCCGAAAACAACCTGCTCATGCACCCGGACGGCGTGGCCGTCTCCCTGGCCGATTGCGACGAACTCGCCAAGGACGAAGGCGCATTGGATGGCTGGGAACTGGCCGGGCGCTACGCCGCCCGCATGCTGCCCCAGGTCTTCCGCAAGGACGCCCCGGCCCTGCAGCTACGCCTCGCCCCCGAGCACCAGCGCGAACTGGCCAAGCTCGTCTCCGGCCTGGATGTGGACACCTTCCGCGCCTCCGATAGCCTGGGCTGGGTCTATCAGTTCTGGCAGGCCAAGCGCAAGGACGAGGTGAACGCCTCCGAGGTGAAAATCGGCGCCGACGAACTCCCCGCCGTCACCCAGCTTTTCACCGAGCCCTACATGGTGGCGTTCCTGCTCCACAACTCGCTGGGCGCGTGGTGGCAGACTCGCCACCCCGGCGAGCCCTGCCCAGTGGACCTGGCCTATCTCAGGACGCTGGAAGACGGCACGCCCGCCGCCGGCAAGTTCGAGGGCTGGCCCGACACCCTCAAGGACTTCAAGCTCCTCGACCCCTGCTGCGGCTCCGGCCACTTCATCGTCGCCGCCTTCCACCTGCTGGTGCCCATGCGCATGCAGGCGGAGGGGCTCAGCGCGCGCGAGGCGGTGGATGCGGTCATCGCCGACAACCTGCACGGGCTGGAAATCGACCCCCGCTGCGTGGAAATCGCCGCCTTCGCCCTGGCCCTGGCCGCGTGGACTTACCCTGACCTCCCCTCTCCCGCAAGCGGGAGAGGGGCCGGGGGTGAGGGCAAGCCTTTGGGCTACCGCGTGCTGCCGGCCCTCAACATCGCCTGCTGCGGCCTCAAGGTTTCGGCCAAAGCCGAGGACTGGGCCGCGCTGGTGCCGGACGACGCGCCTCATGCCGTCCTGCTGCGCCAGGACCTGAAGCTGCTCCACGCCAGCATGCGCGAGGCGCCGCTCCTCGGAAGCCTGCTCGACCCTTGGCGCAGCCTGCGCAACGACCTGGCCACTAGTGACTACGCTGGCCTTCATGCCATGCTCAGCACCGCCCTGACCCAGGAGCGGGCAGGCCTGTTGAACGACAGCCAAGACCTCTGGGATGCCGCTGTGAGTGCCCAGGGCTTGCTGGATGCCGCCCGCATCCTGGCCCAGCGTTACCACTTGGTCATTACCAATGTGCCGTATCTAGCAAGAGGCAGGCAGTCCGACCATCTCAAGGATTTTTGCGACGCCCACTATCCACATGCAAAACAGGACTTGGCTAATGTCTTCCTGGAACGCAACTTGGACTTGGCGCTGGAGGAAGGGGGTGTGGTTCAGGTGGTCATTCCCCAGAACTGGCTGTTTCTTAGCCGGTACGCTAAACAGCGCGCTCATTTACTTCGTGAAACATCTGTTCTGGCACTCTTTCAGTTGGGGTCTGGGGCTTTTGAAACCATTTCTGGTGAAGTCGTACAGAGTCTGTTGCTTGCGCTATCCAACCAGCAGCCAACAGAAGCTCACCGCTTCTTCGGCCTTGATTTGACACGCGTCGAAGGGGCGACGAAAAAGGCCCACGCTTTACGCGCTCTTGCTCCTCAACTCTTTCTTCAATCCGCCCAGCTCAAGAATCCAGACAGCATTATTTCCTTGCAGGAGCGGGGCACAGGCGAGTTGCTCTTGAACTACGGAAATGCATGGCAAGGAATCGCGACCTCGGATATACCGCGCTTTCAACGTGGCTTATGGGAGATTCCTGCTATACACGGTGGGTGGGTTCTCTTCCAAAGTACCGTCAATGAAACGCGGTCGTTTGGTGGTCGCTCAGCGATTCTATTCTGGGAAGATGGATACGGCGCTATTACGGAAGTGTGTCAGGAGGGCGCAACATTCAGGGGTAAGTCTGCTTGGAGCAAGCATGGGGTAGTGGTTAGCCAGATGGGCCAACTACCTGTCACCCTGTATTCGGGTGACCGTTTCGACTGCAACTGTGCGGTAATTACGTTGTTGAATGAGGCTAACCTCCCAGCGCTGTGGGTGTATTGCGAAGGCGGCGAATATGGGCGGGAAGTTAGAAAAATAAATCAGAAAATGAACGTGACTAATGCCACCTTGGTCAAGGTCCCCTTCGACCTCGCACACTGGCAGCAAGTCGCCGCCGAGCGCTATCCCAACGGCCTGCCCAAACCCTACTCCGACGACCCCACCCAGTGGATATTCCACGGCCATCCCAAGCCGGCCACCGACCCCTTGCAGGTGGCCGTTGCCCGTCTGCTGGGCTACCGCTGGCCGGCGGAGACCGACGCCGAGATGGAACTCTCCGATGAGGCCCATGCCTGGATTGCTGAGTCGGCCAAGCTCGCCGCCCTGGCCGATGACGACGGCATCGTCTGCCTGCCCCCGGTGCGCGGCGAAAAACCGGCCGCCGAACGCCTGCTGGACCTGCTCATCGCCGCCTGGGGCGCGGACTGGCAGCAAGGCACCCTGGACAAACTGCTCGACCAGGCTGACTGCGCCGGCAAGGGGTTGGACTACTGGCTGCGCGAGCGCTTCTTCGAGCAGCACTGCAAGCGCTTCCACCACCGGCCCTTCATCTGGCACGTCTGGGACGGCCTGAAGGACGGCTTCGCGGCCCTGGTCAACTACCACAAGCTCGACCGCAAGAACTTGGAGACGCTCATCTACACCTACCTGGGCGACTGGATACGCACCCAGGAACGCGCCGCCCGCGACGGCGTGGACGGCGCCGACCTGCGCCTGGCCGCCGCGCAGTCGCTGAAGGCCAAGCTGGAGAAAATCCTCGAAGGCGAAGCCCCCTACGACATCTTCGTCCGCTGGAAGCCCCTGGAGAGCCAACCCATCGGCTGGGACCCCGACCTTAACGACGGCGTGCGCCTCAACATCCGCCCCTTCATGACCGCCGAGGTCCTGCGCCACAACAAACCGCCCAAGCTCAACATCAAGTGGGACAAAGACCGGGGCAAGGACGTGGAGTCGGCCCCCTGGTTCAAGGTGTTCAAGGGCGACCGCATCAACGACCACCATTTGACGCTGGCGGAAAAGCGAGCGGCTCATAAAGAATAAGGAAAAGGAGGGGCACATGGGGTTTTGGCATACGGGGTACATCGAGTTTCATGAGCCAACCGGGCTGGGGGTCACTTATGTCCCGGAAAAGCCTGTTTACGCCTGCAAACACTGTGAGCAGCGCTTCGACACCATGGATGCGCTTCGCCGCCACCGATTTGAGGCACATCCTTCCCGAAGACCCGAGCTATTTGTGAGGGGGATCGAACTGGGAACGACGCCATTTCGGCTGTCCAGAACGGCCTCGCCATCGGATTTTGTTTTGGAGCGCTGCACGGATGCTTTCGTCAACGATCAGAGAGTCCCTCCAAAGGATGTGCCGGCCCGGCTGGCCTCGATCAACCGTGACAAGGTCAGGGTCGAGCTCATCAATGAGGGTGCTCGCTCGGTGTTCGAGTTGGACATTTCCATCGCTCAGGAAAGGGATCTGAAAGGTGTCGAGGCGTGCTTCCTGGAATTGGCCAAGAAAAAGGAGCTCACCGCCAAGACCGTGGAATCCTTCATCGAAAAATGCAAGCCGTATACCACCGCCGAGGCCTATTACGACAGCATCTGCCAGTACTTGTATGGGGTGATGGCCAAGGAAAAGGATGCCAGCACCTCGCTTCCTTACGAAGCCTATGTGGACCGCTTCAATCAAGCGGCGTCAGCTTTACAAGACTACGATAGACGGCTCGGTCGCCTGGTGCAGGCGCTGATCGCTTTTCACTTCAACCATTTCGCCGACGCAGCGGACTTTGCGCCGCCAGGCCGTCTGCAGAGGGCGTCCAAGCAGTTTGCAGCCGCGCTCAAATCTGCCTCTTGGAAAGCGATAGATAGGGCTGAACAGCACAATGACAGCGTGCTAGAGGATCTGTTAACCGATTTCGAGACGCTGCGTATTCTTCGTTGGGTGGAGATGCCCGCGAACGAATTGGCGGGTGAAATCGAGAACATATCGGCGCTGATCAAGCGCGACGAGCTTGAATACGACCGCTTGAAGTTGACCATTCTGCTGGCGGAGGCAGCGGCAGCCGCGGGTGACATGACGCTAGCAAAGAAAACGGCGCGCAGCCTGATCAATGTGCCTGTTGCCGCCCGCTGGGCGGAGCGCTTGAGTGCTGCAGGCCTGGGCAAATAGAGAGAACAGTGATGACCGAAGATAAGCGCATACCAATCACCGATGCGAAGAGCGGCTTGACCCGCTATTCAGAGCCTAATCCTTATCCGCCGCCGAGCGGGCAGCAAGCTGCTCCTGGAGAGACGGGGGCGGGTGATGAACAACAAGCGAACAGTCCGGATGCTGCAGGAAAGGCCAGTGAATCGGCAGGGGGTACTTCTGAGCAGGCAAAGAAGGGCAACAAACAGTCTTCCAATAAGCCGAAAAATGAAATCAAGAATTTGGAGCAGTTTATCGCCCATGCCTACCGGTTGAAAGGGAAAAGAGTTCCGCTAAAAGCCAAGGTCGAACGGCAAATCGCCCAAGATCCGCGTCTGTCTGAAGAGGCACTTAAGCGGCTATCCGAGCTTGTTAATAGAGACAAACTTTTTGCCGTGCCGCGGCAGCTTTTGCTGGTGGCGAGACAGGTTGAGGCCTATCCCGGATTGCGCGGCGCACTGCGTGAATTCGTGCGAGAGCGGATGCTGGAACACCCGCTGTTTTCGCAGAGTGACTTGCAAGCCGCGATAAGCAACTTGGAGGGTGCTCTCCCCCCAGAAATGGGGCTGAAAGCCTTGGTTCAAGCAACCAAGGGTTGCCTTGCCGAGAAACAGGCTAAGTTCTTGAAAGACTCGGAATTTAATCAATTACGCACGAACGCTGCAAATTGCCTGGCGATCTGGCTCGCGGAGACGAGAGGACTGTCCCTCCCCAATGTGATCGATATGCTGTACGCCACCCTCTGGGCGCCAGCCGCCAAAAAGCTGGACACAGACACCAGCAAACTAGAAGCCTTGACCGGCATGGCCGACTTTGCGGGAATCGGCGTGGCCTGTGAGGGTTATAGACGTCAGGCTAATGAATGCCTTGTGGCAAGCGAAGCGGCCGCGCGCCAGTCGGAAGACTTGCGGGGGCAAGTCGCCAGCCTGCAAGCGAAACTAGCATCTGCCAATGCAGCAATTGAGGAGGCACGGGCAGCCCTGGAAAGAACCGAGGCTGAACTCAAGGGGCAGATCGAGTCCGTACGTAAGGATGCCGGAACAGAGGCTGCACATTTGCGTCACGACCTGGAACAGCAGCGTACGCGGCTGCTGAGGCGGTTGGATGCTGACGTAAGAATGCTGGAACAGGGCTTGCAGGCGCTGACCAGAAACCCACCGAAGGTACATATCATGATTGACCATGCCGAGCGAGTGACCGAGGCTTTGCGTGAGGAAATCAAGCAACTAAAAGGAGATGACTGAGATGGCAGTCGTTGGCTTCGATTTTGGTACGACGAATAGCCTTATCTCCATCGTGCAAGGGGATCGTGTGATCAGTTTTGCCGATGAACAGGGCCTGCCCATTCCATCCGTCGTGTGCTACGAGGGAACACAGACGATTGTCGGGCGGGAAGCGCGCGAACGCTTGGGGCAAGCAGGGTTGGGTGTGCAAGGCAATGTTGTGCGCTCGCCTAAGACGCTGCTCGGCAAAGAAAGTGTCTTCGTGGGCGGCGTGGAACGCAATCCTGTCGATATTGTGGCCGACGTGGTGGGATATGTGCGCGAGCAAGCCTTGGCCAGCCGTGTTGTCAAAAATCTCGAAGTCGATAAGGCCGTGGTTACCATCCCTGTGAATATGGAAGGGCACCGTCGAGCGCTTCTGAGGGATGCCTTTCGAATGGCGGGAATGAGCATCGTCCAGTTTGTCCATGAGCCGTTGGCGGCTTTGTATGGATTCTTGCGAACCAGCGAGGACTTTGCAGCTACCCTTCGCCGTTACGACCGGCAACTGATATTGGTCTTCGATTGGGGCGGTGGCACTCTGGATTTGACTCTGTGCCGGTTGGTGGACGGCATGCTTATCCAAGTGGCCAACGACGGTACCGATGAGGTGGGGGGGGATTTGTTTGATGACGCTCTCAAGCACGAGGTGGAAAAACGCGTTCGGGATGCCCGTGCACTGGGGGAAGAGGTTATGGCAAGCCCTGAGGCACGCCCGCGTCTGATGCATGCATGTGAACGGGCGAAGATAGACTTGAGCAGGCGCAGCCGAGTGAACGTATATGTCCCCAACTTTTTTCATGGACTTGAAGATCCCGACCTGGATTTTCCGCTTTCTAGGGACGACCTGGAAAACATGGTGGCGCACCTGATCGATGCGGGCATTGCGCGAATTGAGAAGCTGCTAGAAGGACAGGGTTGTTCGACGACGTCGGTTGCGCTGTGTTTGGCAACCGGCGGGATGGCGAATATGCCAATCATCAGATCGCGCCTTCACCAGCTTTTTGGTCCGCAACGGGTGCATATATCCGATCGCACGGCGTCGCTGATTTCGGAGGGGGCAGCGTGGGTGGCAAATGACGATGCGCGGCTGCATCTCGCCAAGAATGTGGAGCTGGCGCTTGCGCGTAATTCTTACATGCCCTTGCTGACGGCCGGCCTGGAGATGCCACAAGAGAACGAGACGCGTAGCGAAAACTTCAGTCTGTACTGTGTCGATCCCACTGACGGTTATGGGAAGTTTCAGTTAATGGCCCCGAGAAGGCCTGGCCCAAAAATTCTGCCAAATGACACGCGCCGCCACTTGGCCAACCTGATTGTTCCTGTGGATAAAAAGGCAGCACCTTTCCGTGAACGTCTGAGCTTGGACGTGTCAGTGGATGAAAATCTTATTTTGAAGGCGACGGCTCGTTCATTGAATCAACGCGGCATTGCAGAAGCAGAAATCCATGACCTTGAATTCGCCCTCGCCCTGCCGACAGGGGAACGCGGTTGGCTGGGTGAGGAATCATTTGATGACACGGCTGAATCGAAAGCGTCGCATGAGCCAGGTAGTTTGGCCATGCGCTCCAACATTGCCGCAGATGAGGACTTGTGGCTGGTGCCTGGCGAAGTCTTGTATCGGTTCAATCGGGCGTATTTTGACGTAAGGCATTACCCGCCTCAGTTGCAAGTGGAGGAAAAGCTTTACTACGAACCCTGCTCCCTCTGTGGCCGTCCATCTAATGATCCTTTATGCCGATGTGCCACCTTCCCCAACGGGTTGCCAAAAGTGGGTGCCAATGCAGGTCATGGGGTTTCGTAAGCGCAAACAAAATGACCAAGAAAATCAGCGGCGCCGAATATCCTCTCGCGAAGATTTTCAGCTCGGACTTTGACTACTCCATCCCGTCGTATCAGCGGCCCTACGCTTGGACCGAGGTGCAGGCGGGCGAGTTGTTCTCCGACCTGTATGACTTCTTCCTGAAGGAGAAGGACGATACCTACTTCCTGGGCAGCATCGTCCTTATCAAGGACGAGGGTCATCCGAACGCCGAGGTCATTGACGGCCAGCAACGGCTGACCACGCTGACCATTCTGCTTGCGGCCATTACCTCACGCTTCGACGGTGATTTGCGGGCTGACTTCGAGAGCTATATCCGAGAGCCTGGGCGTGCTTCCCAAGGCCTTAAGCCCAAGCCTCGTCTCGCATTGCGCGAACGGGACCGACAGTTCTTTTCGGACTACGTGCAGGGGCTCCGGCTCGAGGAGTTGGTGGCTCTTGACCCCGCCCAGTTGGACAACGAGTCGCAGCGAAACATACGGCGCAATGCGGAACTCTTCATGCAGCGAATCGACATGCACTTTGCAGATGACATCCCACGCTTGGTCGAGTTCGGTTCGTTTCTGGTGCAGCGCTGTTTTCTGGTGGCCGTTTCCACGCCCAGCCAGCAGTCAGCTTTCCGGGTCTTCTCTGTGCTGAACAGCCGCGGCTTGGACCTGCTGCCGACCGACATCATCAAGTCAGACATCATCGGCAGCATCGCCCCCGCCAAGCAGGATGAGTACACGGAAGCTTGGGAAGAGTTGGAAGTCGAGACGGGTCGGGACGGATTCGCTGAGGTCTTCGGCCACATCCGCATGATTTACGCGAAGGAGAAAGCGCGGCGTGCCTTGCTGGAGGAGTTCCGCGAAAAGGTCATCGCCAAGGCATCTTCCGCAGAAGACCTGGTCACCAAAGTGGTCCAGCCCTACACGGACGCCTACCTCATCGCCAAGCAGTGCCAATATGCATCGACGTCCAATGCCGCCGAGGTGAATGCGCTGCTGCATTGGCTCAACCGCATCGACAACTCGGATTGGCTGCCTTCCGCCATGAAATTTCTGGCCGACAAGGCTTCGGATGCGGCTTACGTTCTTTGGTTTCTCCGCAAGCTGGAGCGCCTGGCGGCAGTCATGCATGTCTGCGCCTATGACGTGAACTCGCGGATTGAACGCTACGCATCGGTTTTGCGAGCGCTTGAAGCGCCGCATTCGATGGCATCGCCGGTAGTCGAGGTCGACCTGAGCCCAGACGAGAAGGATGCCATGCGGCGCGCGCTCGATGGGAATGTTTACCTCATGACCGCGCGCCGTCGGAACTACCTGATGCTGCGTTTGGACTCCTTCCTGTCCGATGGCGCGGCCAGTTACGACCCAATGCTGCTAACTATTGAGCATGTGTTGCCGCAGACGGTTGCCGAGGGGTCACAGTGGGCGGCATGGTGGCCTTCGGCAGATGAGCGGTTGAACTGGGTTCACCGTCTTGCGAACTTGGTGCCCCTGAATCAGCGTCGCAATTCAGCTGCACAGAACTATGATTTCGAGGCCAAGAAGAAGGCGTACTTTGTCGGGCGCAGCGGGGTTTCGTCTTACGTTCTAACCACCCAGGTGCTCAACACCCGGGAATGGACGCCGGCCATCGTCCAGAAGCGGCAGGCAGATTTGCTAGGTCTGCTTACAGAAAAATGGGAGCTGGCGTGAGCGCAAAGCCAAGCCTCTTCAATGCGCTGCAAGTGGCGCTAGCCGACGCAGCCAAGTTCAACAAGAGCGTGCAGGACGGGCCTGTGGCCATCCTGTGGACGGATGCCGAGCGTCAGTGGACTTCGGTTGTCAGCCGCTTGAGGGCAGCTGGCATGCCCATACTCAGCCTGGGCGAGTACGACCTCGCTGCACTGCAGGGGCCAGCGATTTGGCTCAAGTGCGCATTGGCCGGGAAGCTGCCAGAAGTGGCATTGGGCGAAGGGATTCCTGTTCTGTATCTGCCCGGCGTGAGTAGAGCCGACCTGCGCGCCATCGAGAGTTGCCCGCGTCATCTTCAGCCCATAGCCGAACTGCAGTATCGCGGCGTGTTCTGGACCCAGGTGAATGCCAAGGACTGGACGGTCAATGCCTTCCTAAGTTCGAAAAAAGGCGGGTTGGGCCTGGAAGTCGGTCAAGACAAGGCAAGCCAGGAGGCCATGTTGAGGGCGCTGGATGCCCTGATGGATACCCCCATCGAACAGCTCGCCGGCAAGCACCTGAAGGCTGCCGACTTCGACCACCTCCTGGTGGCCGACCCCGTGCGCGACGTGCTGACATGGATGAACGACCCGAACGCCACTCGGACCAGCTGGGGTGAGGGGCGTTGGGCGGCTTTTGTCGGGCGCTGCCGTCAGGACCTGGGATTGCATCCTGAGAAGGACGGCGAACTCACGGCAGCAGAGCGGCTTGCGGCGCGGCAAGGGGCATGGAGCCAGGTGTGGGAACGCTATGCCGAGGCCTATGCGCGCTATCCGCACGTGCTGGATTTGCTGCGTCGTGTCAGCCTGCCAGCGGATATGTTTGCCGACTGTTCGGGCTACCCAAAGGCCAACGACGATGCTGAAGCCGCGCTGCGTGCCGAACTGGGCAGCTTTGCCCAATTGACCCGGACCGACGCCCAGAAAAAACTGGTGGAACTGGAAGGACGACATGCCGAGCGCCGGCACCAGATCTGGGCGCAGATGGGGTTGGCGCCGTTGGCCCAGGCACTGGAACACCTGGCGAAGTTAGGCGCGCTGGCAAGCTCACCCCTCTCTGGCAACGTCGCGGCGATGGCTGCGCGTTACCGCGAACAAATGTGGCATATCGACAGCGCTGCCGTTTCGGCAATGGGGTGCGTGCACACGAAACCTGACCTGGCGGCGGTGGAGACGGTCTTGCGTACCCTCTATCTGCCTTGGCTTGAGGAAAGCGCGGTTCGCCTGCAGGAGCAGGCCAAGTTGGAAGGCGGCATTGGCGGCAGCCCGGTCCTAAAGGAGCCTGAGCCGGCCGCCTATGTGGCGGGACTGTGCATGGTCTTCGTGGACGGCCTGCGTTACGACGTTGCGCACCGGCTGGTTGCCCTGCTTCAGGCAGCCGGGCATGACATCCAACTCGATGCCGCCTGGACCTCCGTGCCTTCGGTGACGGCATCTGGCAAGCCTTGGGTTTCGCCCATTGCGCATCGCGTAACGGGCAGCGCGTCCGACAGCGATTTTGAGCCGGGTGTGAAAGGCGAAGGCAAGGCGCTCAACACGCATCACTTCCGACGCCTATTGGCCGAGGAAGGCTGGCAATACCTGACCTCCAGCGACAGCGGGGATGCAAGCGGCAAGGCCTGGACCGAGGTGGGAGATTTGGACAACTACGGACACCAGAACGGCATCAAGCTGGCGCGGGACATGGAGCGCCTTCTCCCGCCGATTGTTGAGCGCATCCAGGAACTGGCCGAGGCCGGTTGGCGGCACATTCGGGTGGTGACGGACCATGGCTGGCTCTTGGTGCCGGGGGGCATGCCGAAGGTGGACTTGCCCAAGTACATGGCGGACACCCGCTGGGGACGGTGCGCCGTGCTGAAGGAAAACGCCAAGACCGATTTCCTGGCCCTGGGCTGGGGCTGGGCACCGGAGGTTCCCATCGCAATGGCACCCGGCATTTCCAGCTTCATCGCTGGGGCGGAGTACGCCCATGGAGGCCTGAGCCTGCAGGAGTCGCTGATACCGGTTATCAACGTCAAGACGAAGTCCTCGGGGCAGAGCAAGCCTTCCGTGGAGGTCAAGGCCATCGTTTGGAATGGCTTGCGCTGCCGAATCGAGGTGCAGGGGAATGCCTTTGGCGTGTGGGCGGATATCCGCGCGAAAGCAGCCGATGCCGCTTCTACGCTGGCCACTACTGCCAAGCTTGTGCAGGATGGAAAGGTCTCCTTGGTCGTCTCGAACGACGAGGCCGAGGGGCAAGCGGCCTTCGTGGTGCTATACGACGAATCCGGTGAACTGCTCGCCAAGCAGCCCACGGTCATTGGGGAGTGACGAATGCAGCTAGATGAACTGGACCGGAAAGCGGCAGAGGCCTTTGAAGGCTTTGTGGTGCGTAAGGAATTGGTGCGAACCTTCAGCCGCCAGTTTCCGGTGCCCACTTATGTCGTCGAGTTCCTGCTTGGCCGCTACTGCGCCACCACGAACGAGGATGAAATCCAGGAAGGCTTGGGCATCGTAGAGCGGCAGCTCCGCGACCGCACCGTGCGAGCCGGAGAGGAGGAGCTGTTCAAGGCACGCGCCCGGGAAACCGGCTCCGTCAAAATCATCGACCTGGTGACCGCTCGGTTAGATGCCAAGACGGATTCCTACGTGGCCATATTGCCCAGCCTGCGGCTCAACGACGTCCGTATCGCGCCCGAGCTGGTGAAGGAGCATGAGCGGATGCTGACGGGAGGCTTCTATGCGGAGGTCACCCTGAGCTATGACAGTTCTATCGCCCAGGAAAGCCATGGACGGCCCTTTGGCGTCGATAGCCTGCGCGCTATCCAGTTGTCCAAACGCGAGGTGCTCCAGGTGCTTGGGGAAGGCCGCAGGCGCTTTACCACCGACGAGTGGAAAGACTTCATTCTCCGCAGTGTAGGGCTTGAGCCGGGGCTGCTCAATGAGCGCGCCAAGGACGCCATGTTTCTGCGCATGGTCCCGTTCGTGGAGCGGAATTACAACATGGTGGAGCTGGGGCCACGCGGCACCGGCAAGAGCCACCTCTACCAGCAGGTGTCCCCCTATGCCCATCTCATCTCCGGCGGCAAGGCCACCGTGGCGCGGATGTTCGTCAACAACGCCAACGGTCAGCGGGGTCTGGTGTGCCAGTACGACGTGGTCTGCTTCGATGAGGTTTCCGGAGTGTCCTTCGACCAGAAGGACGGCGTGAACATCATGAAGGGCTACATGGAGTCCGGCGAGTTCAGTCGGGGCAAGGAAAACATCCGCGCAGACGGCAGCATCGTCCTGGTGGGCAACTTTGACGTGGACGTGGAACACCAGCAGCGCATCAGCCATTTGTTCGGGCCGCTTCCGCCGGAGATGCGCAACGACACGGCCTTCATGGACCGCATCCACGCCTATCTGCCGGGGTGGGATGTGCCCAAGCTCAATCCCGCGCTGTTCACCGAGCACTTCGGCTTGGTCAGCGACTTCCTGTCCGAGTGTTTCACGCAACTGCGCAACCAAAGCCGGGTGGGCGTGCTGCAGAACCGGGTCTTCTATGGCGGGGCGCTCAGCGGCCGCGACATCAATGCGGTCAATAAGACCGTTAGCGGACTGCTGAAGCTCCTTCATCCCGACGCCAATGCCGAGGTACCCGATGCCGACTTGGAGTGGGCCGTGCGGCTGGCGATGGAGGTGCGTCGACGGGTCAAGGAACAGCAGAAACGCATCGGTGCGGCGGAATTCCGCAACACCCATTTCAGCTACACCATGGCCGAGGATGGGGTGGAGAAGTTCGTCGTTACCCCCGAACTGCAAAGCGAGAACAGCATCGGCAGCGACCCCCTGGAACCTGGCCAGGTGTGGGCGATTAGCCCGGGCGGCGCGGAAGACCATCCGGGTCTGTATCGCATCGAGGTGAACGAGGGACCTGGCTCGGGCGTACGCATCCTCAACAAGCCTACACCACCGGCGTTTCAGGAATCCGTGCGGTTCGCCGAGCAGAATCTATACGCGAGGGCGGCCCAGCTCGTCGGCGACCGTGACCCAAGGGCGCACGAGTTCAGCATCCAGCTGCGCACTTTTGATGCCTCGAAGACCGGAGCGAAGTTGGGAGTGGCTTCCCTGATTGCGCTGTGCGGGGCGCTATTGCGCAAGTCCGTGCGCGGCGGCCTCATCGTGGTTGGCGAAATCAACCTGGGGGGCTCCATCGAACCCATCCACAATGCGGTGACCATCGCCGAAATCGCGGTGGAAAAGGGTGCCCAGGCCCTGCTGGTACCCGTAGGCTGCCGCCGCCAGTTGTATGACCTGTCCGACGACATGGCAACCAAAGTGGACATCCAGTTCTATCAGGACGCCAGGGATGCGCTCCTGAAGGCCTTAGTGGAGTGAAGAGATTCTCAAATGTGTGTGGTTATGCAGTGCAGGCACGAACCCACCTCCCATCTACTGCCGACCCTCACCATGAATCTCGCTGTGACAATGACCTGCTTTCGCTCGTCGCTCGGCTCCGTCGCTTACTGTGCTAATCTGAGGTCACAATGCGACTCAGACCCTTCCATCACATAAAGAGCCCACGCAAGGTAGGCCGCCTGGCCACGCCTGAGGAGTTGCGCGAGTTGACGCGCCTTACAAAAAAACTGTCACGCATGACACGCATCACCAGGCGCCAACTCGACGAGTCACTGGCTAATGTGGAGGACCTCCTCGCGCATCTGCGCGAAAACCGCGTATCTCGCGAGTTATGAAGGCTCTGCCCGCGAGCAAATCTACCACCGACTTTACTGTTCCGTGTGTCGAGGGGGCGTCTTGCACGGTGGAACAATTCACACGGCGTCGTCGGACAAGTCGGCTGCAATAAGCGATGAATTCATATTCTGAAGTGCCAAGCAAACATCGTATTTCTGTGGCACCACTGATTAAATTGCCGCCACAACTCTTGCGCCTTCACATCCCACTGAATTCCCTGGACTCAGGCCCTTGCCAGAACGACGAGATAGGACTTATTCAGCGCTCCCCTATCACTCGTATTTATCATCTTACCGCCTGCATACCAAAACAAGACCTCCCCGAAGGGAGGTCTAAAATCATCTGCGTCGGACTTAAACCCGTTCGTTTTCCTGCTCTTCACGCTGCGACGCAGCTCGTGCAAGTCCCAAGGCCACATCCAGCTCAGCCATTAGGTCCATCGCACTGTCGTCCGTAAGTACTTGCCGACCGGTTGCCTTCTGGTAGCACAGGGCCAAAAAGGCTTTCGTGTCGTCATCCGTAGCTTCAACGTTGCCTGGCAGCCACGGACCGAACGCAGGGTCCTGGCGAATTTCGGCTATCGCCTCCCGGATACGCGTGGGCGCTTGCCCCGGCTTCACCAGGTCACGCGAGGTGATGAAGCCCGCTGCGACCATGACAGCAATCACCGGCGCATCGAGATACTCAGCACATGCGCACAAAAACTCGCGCGTTACAAGAGGAACCTGCCGCATTCCATTAACGAGCTGCATGACGTAGCCGTACGTAACGTTCAGCGTCAAAGCCAGGGACTTTACATCCTGCCCTCGTCGCTCGGCCTCCTCCAGTAGTAGCACAATAAGCCCAATACCGGGACGGGAGAGCTTTTCACTGTCGAATTCGATTCCATTGACCATTACCATTATTTTCTCCATGAAAATGTCTTGTAGAAATGCACAGCCATCCTGTGCACCTGTGTATAGCCACCCCCCGGCGAATCCTTGGCGTCGCCCAGTCATCGCTACACTGTGATGAAGCCAGCGTGATGCCAACACGTGGGCGCAGCCCTGCCAGAATCCCCTTATGGGGGGAGGACAAACTTGGTCGGGGCTGCCAACCCGACCGAGCTTCACCGTGTCCTGGATAGGACCTAAGGTCGGCTGCCAACCGACCCAGACAGCGGAAGCCGCATGCTTTTAATCGAGCTGGTGCGGCAAACAACCGGGCGCTGGGGGCTGCAATGCCCCCTTCGACCCGATTCACCTACGGGTGAAGGGATTGGGCGACACGGAAACGGACGCGGGACGGAAATGTCATGATGTTCCTGACGACGGATGAGCAGGTAAAGGCCTGCCTCGGGGGTGCGGGAGACCGTACAACCGATGACCCGCCGGAGGCTGCTGAGCGCACAGAAATGTGCGAGGGGTGCAAGGGAGAACTAGCGCACCCGCTCGGGTGTGGCGCAAGCCACAACCAGCGCTGATAGCTTAACCGGATAAGGCGACTCTTGAAGTTGCTTGGGGGGTGTGATGCATGTGGCTGGGAAGACTGGCCAAGCCTGACGTGATGAAAATTGCAGGGGGTAGGGTATCCGTCTTGGAATCCTGGGAACCCGAAAGCCTGTTACTGCGTAACGCAGTAGGGGTGAAGCGGAAGATCCGCTAGAACATCCTGCAATTGGAGCGTGCATGCTAAACACTGGCACTGTCGTATAACGTGGGAACCGCTGAACCGGACGCATAGGCAATGCGTGTAACCGGAAGCGGGGGAGACTTGCTGAGTAGGGTCTGAAACCGAAGGCTGACGGGCTGTAAGTCTGAGGGAGTACCGAAAGGTGGGAGCTGTCGAAAGGTGAGTGAGCCTGTGGCAGGGCGACTCGGTAGTAGCTTCCCCATGTGCGTTGGCAGCGTGCATGGAGTACGCCAGGGATGGCGTAAAAGATGGCATCGGAGCAGCTTCCAGGGCACTGGAGCTGATTCTGATTCTCGGGGGGCCTCGCGCCCCCCATCTCATTTCTGGCTGAATAGCTGAAGAAGTCTTCGCTGAAAACGGAGCTTTTTAACGGTGTGCTTTGACCCGCGGATGGGCTCAACCCCGACGACCGTCGACAATGCTTGCTGTAGCATGCGGCTAATAGCGCTGCTAATGCGGGGGTCTTGGGCGTGCAGTCTTGCTTCATGGGCATTGCTTGCTTCAACTACGAAAACGATACCCGATGCCGTGTGGATAGTGAACAGTCAAGAAGGGGATATTGACATGCTTTTCTCCGTAGTTACAGGTACAACCCACCCGCTGATGGGTGATAGGCCGAGGAGAAAAGCCAGATACCAACATCAATATAAAAATGTCATTGGCGACTATGCAAGATGGGCCACCTTCCGCCTACGAAAGGTAACTTTACATTGACTATAGCTGATTTGCCACGGCCTGCATAATCGACACACCCCACGCGAACTTATACTCGTAGTCTCTGCCTAGTATGCCACTTGCGTCTCCTGCCAAGTCGGATGCACCGAGAAATAGAAACCGCCTAACAGACTTACCCGCCGCTGGCCTGACACCTCGGGCGGGCAAACCTGTCCGGCTTTGTGACTATTCCACTTTGCCTCAGAGTTTAAGAAGCAATAACGTCACTTGCTGCGGTGCCGGCGGCACCCCTTTGTGAAAATCTGATATGGCAAATTTCTCTCCATGCTGAAGGAGTGGAGATTGCGTGGACGGCCCACTGATAACACTCCAGCACCTCCTCCTCTTTATTCTCCCACTTTATCCACTGATGCAATGGCACTCCAACGTAACGCGCAGCCTCATCTTGACTTATTCCCGCGTTCTCACGAAGTTCCATGAGATTCATGGATGAAAGTTTCGAACTATCAATGGTCGGGTCGAAGAGCTCCACTATTTGCCTGGACACCAGCTCCTCAAGAACATAGTTTTCTGGCCACGGCGCATCATAAATCATCCCTAGCATGGCATCTCTTTCCAGCACCTCTTCAAGGGCGACCCCATAGTCTTCTGCTATATCAAGTTGCGTAGAGAACCAGATGTTTAGCCAATCTGGAGCGTTATCGCAGTCCCAACATGCAGAGAGCAATCTTTGCATGTGTGCTTCATATTTTTTCTAAACCGAGTCTTTATAGTATTCGAAAATGGCATCAAAACGCCGAAGTATTGCATCAAAGCGTTCACCCAGCGTATTTATGCTACCCAAGCCAGCCATAATCACAGGCAGATTCTCGTCCGAAACACGAACATAGAAAAAAGTCATTTGAAAACACTCCTTAAAAAAGTTTTAGCCATCCCGAACTGGATGGCCAGAGACAACAGTCTCACAGCTATATAGTCACACTCTCGGTGGATGTTGTCTTAGAACAGCCCATGTGTTCACTAGCCACGATTGGTAACCGGGACACAATCCCCTAACAAATAGATTTTCATAGACCATTTCCCTAGCGCATCAGAAAATAGGGGCCATCCCTAGGGTGTTGCCCGTAACGGATAGGAGGGGGTGGCTCAAGCCGGATATCTAACACCTTGCCAAGACTTAACCTCCCCGCCTCCCTACCGGTCGGCATTGGTTCCAAGGGAACCGATTGGGGGACTCCGTCCAATCAGATATACGGACGGGCTTTTTCGCTGTCCTATACTAGGCAACCGCCACCCGCGCCGCGTCAGCGGAAGGATAGTCACAGGCTTGAGCAATTTCCCGCCAAGTCTTGCCTTATGCCCGCAACAGCCGCGCGTGGGCCCTGCGCTGCTCATGCGATTCCAGCCATTGTTGCCGTGTCGGCACACCCATGCCGCGGCGACGCTCGTGCTGCCGAAGGCGGTCTCGCTCGCGGGCTAGGTCATTTGGGATGATTACGAACAGCTGTTCAGCCTCGGCGTCAGTCACACCCAATTGCTGGAGGATGGTCGAGTGCCGCGGCGTGTATACCGGCGGGCGCTTTTTCCCCTGCCAGTCGACCCACATACCCTGCGACATTTGCTGCATCCGACTGCGTACAGTGGATGTTGCCTGGGCAATGCGTGACGCAGACCAGTGTGGAGCAAGTTCACGGCACAGGGACGCCAGTTCGTTGTCCCAGCGGTCTGCGTCAGCCCACACCGCCACGGCCAGTGCCGAGGTGGCAAGCCAAACCAGGCTATTTGTCCAACCCTCCGGCCTTTGCCCCACCGCACGCAGGCTGGCGAGTTTTCGATAGTCGTCTAGCTGCAGCCATGCCAGGCGCACAGGATTGAATGCTTGAAGATTACCCGATGCCCGCCTGCTACCCTCCAGGGCAATCAGGCGATTCGCCAGCCGCTGTTTGCGCGCTTTTGCCGCTGCGGCGCGTTTGGCGCGAAGCTCTGCCAACTGCTGCCGTGTAAATGGCAACACGGCGTCAGCGATGTCGTCGAACGCTGTACGCTGTACCTCGCCAAAAAACTCATTTACGTAGATGGGTTCGCAAAGCGTGCCCGATTTACTGTTATAGGTACCTGCTAGACGCAGTATGCGGGATGCATCGCGAGCTGCCGCATCTGCACCCAGGTCTGCGAAAGTCTCGACCAGAGCTGCCTGTGCGGCGGCCCATCGCGGATAGGCGGCTTTGGGCAGAACATCCGTATACCACTTAATGCACAGCCCCCGTCCGGTCCACAACACCATTGATGCGGGCGGCAACCCCCTCTCGGCAATGCGTGCCAGGACTAGTGCAAGAGCCTTGTCGGGTGTCAGGCTGGACAATCGGGTGGGTGCACCTTCGTGCCGCAAGTCGATATCGACCCAACACACTGCGATGCGCGCCAGGTTAATTTTTTGGCGGTTGGGACGGGTGAATTCACCTTGCGAAACCCAGATATCGGTACCAGGGTCGTTAGCGGAGATGGGTAGATGTCTGGCTGGGTCAGCCAGTACACGAGGCATCTCCCGTAGTGGGAGAGACCGCTGGCGGTAACCGGCGCCGAGCTCCCATCCATCGTAGTGTTCGCCTGCTTCTTTCCGCCGGAAAGCGTCGCGCGCTATCTGCCGTCCGGTGGCAGTCGAATAACCGAAAACGAGGTAGCCCGGGCGGCTGGCGTCGTGATATTGCGCTGCCTCAAACCCAGGCCGGCAATAGGGTGCCAGGGCAAGTTGCGATGGTGTAAGTGCGTGTGCATGCATGGGGCCGTCTCCGGCCCCGGCTGACAGGGCTTCCCGCGTAAAGCGGGCTGCTGCATGTCCTGATTGTGCGCACCCTTGGTGGGGTGCGTCATAGTGACGGCCGTGCTCTCTGAACTACTAGCACGGGCCTCTGTTGTCCTATGCCCCGTTACTGGCCGGGGCTTGGTTTATGCGTAGAGGTTTGCATTGCGCCGAGCGATTTGCTCGGCTTTGGTTGGACGTCCAGGCCGGCGTTTAGTCGGCGAAGCAGGCTGATTTTGCATCGGGAGAGCCGCGAGCCATGCCTCGACATCAGTGAAGCGTGGCAAGCGCCCTATCCTGACGCAGGGCGGTAGCGGTCGGCCTTCATGCAGCCGGTTGTAGATGGTCTGCACAGCCACGCCCAGCAGCTGGGCGAGTTCCGCAGGGGTTAGCAGTTTTTCCATACCATGACTCCATTTTTTCGGGAGTCATGTGTAGCTACTGGTCAGGCGAATCCGGGCACACAAAGCAGTCACCAGTTACCACCTGCTTGTCACATTTTGTCACACTGAATTAGGTAGGTTGCGGTAAACTGGGGTAACGACGGGTAAGCCAACCGATTGATTTATAAAGGCTTCACTGCCGTAAGCCCCTGGCGATGCGGGGTCTGGGCGGACTTAAAATCCGGAACCTTCGGGTGTACGGGTTCGATTCCCGTCCCGCGCACCACCCCTTCCGTCAGAGCTTGTAGCCGGTGTGCAGGGCCACCACGCCCAGGCTGAGGTTGAAATAGTCCACCCTGGAAAAGCCGGCCTGCTCCAGCATCGCCTTGAGGGTCTCCTGGTCGGGATGCACGCGGATGGACTCGGCCAGATAGCGGTAGCTCGCCGCATCCTTGGCCACCAGTTGCCCCATCCTGGGCAGGACCTGGAAGGAATACAGGTCATAGAGCGGCGCCAGCGGCCTGGCCACGCGGGAGAACTCCAGCACCAGCAGTTTGCCGCCCGGTTTGAGCACGCGCAGCATCTCGCGCAGCGCCACGTCCTTGTGCGTCATGTTCCTGAGGCCGAAGGCCACGGTGACACGGTCGAAGCAGTCGGCAGGGAAGGGGAGACGTTCGGCGTCGCACTGCGCGCAGGGCAGCAGCCGGCCCTCGTCGAGCATGCGGTCGCGGCCCACGGCCAGCATGGAGCCGTTGATGTCGGTCAGCCAGACCTCACCCGTTGCGCCGACGCCGTCGGCCAGTAGCCGTGCGATGTCGCCCGTACCGCCAGCGATGTCCAGGCAACGCATGCCCGGCCGCAGGGCCGCCTGACCGGCCATGAAGTGTTTCCACAGGCGATGCAGACCCAGCGACATGAAGTCGTTCATCACGTCGTAGCGGTCGGCCACCGAATGGAACACCTCGGCCACGCGCCTGGCCTTCTCGTGTTCCGGAACGGTCTGGTAGCCGAAGTCGACGGTGGGATCGGGCATGGCGGACTTCACCGGGTCGGGACGAAGCCCTGCGGCGCGCCCACGCCCTCGCCGAAGAAATATTTCTCGGCCTGCTCCATCAGGTATTTGCGGTGCTGGGCGTCGGCCAGGTTGAGCCGGTTCTCGTTGATGATCATGGTCTGCAGCCGGATCCAGCCCGCCCACGCCTCCTTGGAGACGCTGTCGTAGATCCGCTTGCCCAACTCGCCCGGGTAGGGGGGGAAGTCCATGCCTTCGGCCTCGCGGCCCAGTTTGATGCATTGCACCATGCGTGCCATGGTCGGTCACTCCTGGAAAAACAGACGATGTGGTCGATGTTAGCCCAAGGCCCTGGCGGCGTCATCCACCTGGCGTGAGCTGCTTCTCGATACGCCGCGCGAACACCTTCATCTCCTTGGCGGCCTGGATGTCGCCCTTGGCCTCGGCCGCGGCGATGCCTTCACGATAGGCCGCCAGCGCATCGGCGAGTGCCCCCGTCTCGGCGAGCGCCCGACCCAAAAGCTTCCAGGCGGCGGAGTAGCGCGGATCCTGCCTGACCGCCTGGCGCAGATGCACGACGGCCTCTGCGGGTCGAGTCGCCTTGAGGTATTCGTTGCCCAGTGAATAGCGCAGCAGGGCATTGTCCCGGCCCTGGGCAAGCATGTTTTCGAAGGTCTCCAAGGCAGCCATGTCAGTTCCGCACGGCCGTTCCGAAGGAACTGACCACCCCCTCGGGGGGAAACGAGCGTAGCGAGTCAGGGGGTCGTTTCATCCTGGTACGCGCCGGGTCGCCCCAAGCGTACCGACCGCCCATGCGGGGGGCGATGAACGCAGTGAGTCGGGGGTCGTTCCATCCTACTTTCTCCAGAATGCAGGCATCAGAACCACCAACAGAGTGAAGAGTTCCAGCCGCCCCATGAGCATGGCCAGGGTGCAGACCCAGGTCTGGAAATCGTTCAGCACGGCAAAGTTGGTCGCCGGGCCGACCTGGCCCAGCCCTGGGCCGGTGTTGTTGAGGGTGGCCACCACCGCGGTGAAGGCGGTGAAGACGTCCAGCCCGGAGGCGGCCAGGGCCAGGGTGAAGATGACGATGCTGGCCACATAGACGAAGAAGTAGGCCAGCACCGCGAAGATGATCTTGTTGGGTACCACGTGCTCGCCCAGCTTGGTGGGGGTCTGCGCGTTGGGGTGCATGAGCTTGATCAGTTCCCGATACAGCTGCTTGTAGAGCAGCTTGGCGCGCATCATCTTGATGCCGCCGCCGGTGGAGCCGGAGCAGGCGGCGAAGCTGCCCAGGAACAGCATCCACAGGGCGGCGAAGTAGGGCCAGGCGTTGTAGTCGTCGTTGACGTAGCCCAGGGAGGTGGCGAGCGAAATGGTATTGAAGGCCGCATAGCGCAGGGCACTCGGGAAATCGAGATAGATGTCCTTGGCCCACAGGTACATGGCTATCCCCAGGCAGCTCGCCAGGACCACGCTCAGAAAGACGCGGATCTCGGCATCGGCCAGATAGACCCGGAAGCTGCGGCTGCGCAGGAAGAGGAAGTGACTGGCGAAGTTCATCGCCGCCAGGAGGGCGAAGACCATGGTGACCACCTCCAGCGCCACCGAGTCGAAGTGGCCCAGGCTGGCGTCATAGGACGAAAAGCCGCCCAGGGCCATGGTGCTGAAGGCGTGGATCAGGGCATCCAGCCATTGCATCCCGGCCAGGTGGTAGGAGAGCAGACAGGCCGCGGTGAGCAGGATGTACACCAGCCACAGCCCCTTGGCCGTCTCGGTCATGCGCGGCGTGAGCTTGGTGTCCTTCATCGGGGTCGGCACCTCGGCCTTGAACATCTGCCGGCCGCCCACACCCAGCAGGGGCAGGATGGCCACCGCCAGCACGATCACCCCCATGCCGCCCAGCCAGTGTAGCTGCGTGCGCCACAGGTTGAGCGATTTGGGCAGGTCGTCCAGCCCGGCGAGCACCGTGGAACCGGTGGCCGTGAGTCCGGACATGGCCTCGAAGTAGGCATCGGTGAAACTGAGGTCCGGCAGGTAGAACATGAGGGGCAGGGAGGCGAACAGCGGCAGGATGGACCAGACCAGCACCACCAGCAGAAAACCGTCGCGGCTGCGCATCTCTCGGTAGTGGCGTCGGGAGAGGAGCCAGAGCAACAGACCGCTGACCAGGGTGATGGCCAGCGCCTCGTCATAGGCGCGCTGGGCAGCGTCGGCCTGCACCAGCGAGACGGTCAGGGGAAGGAGCATGGACAGCCCGAAGACCATGACGATCAGGCCCAGCACGTGCAGGATGGGCGCCAGTCTGTGCATCGCTCGCCCCGATCGCCGTCAGAAAAAGCCCAGGCCGACCTGGAACAGCCGCTCCACCTGGGGCACCTGGCGCTTGTTGGGAACGAAGATGATCAGGTGGTCCTCCGGCCGGATCAACGTGTCGTGATGGGCGATGATCACGGTTTCGCCGCGCAGGATGGCGCCGATGCTGGCACCCTCGGGCAAGGGCACTTGTTCGATGCGCCGTCCCACCAGTTTCGAACTCTTCTCGTCGCCATGCACCACCGCCTCCAGGGCCTCGGCCGCGCCGCGTCTGAGGCTGTGCACCACCGTCACATCACCGCGCCGGATGTGCGTCAACAGCGGGCCTATGGTGGCCTGGGCCGGCGACAGGGCGATGTCGATCTCGCCGCCCTGCAGCAGGTCGACATAGGTGGGGCGGTTGATCAGGGCGATGACCTTGCGCACACCCATGCGCTTGGCGAGCAGACAGGACATGATGTTGTCCTCGTCGTCATTGGTCAGCGCGCAGAACACGTCCATCTCGTCCACGTTCTCCTGCAGCAGCAGTTCCTCGTCGGTGGCGTCCCCCACCAGGACCAGAGTGTGCCGCAGCCGCTGGGCGAGGACCTCGGCCCGCTGCTTGTTGTGGTCCATCAGCTTGACCTCGTAGTCGTCCTCCAGGGCGGCGGCGAGCCGGCTGCCGATGTTGCCGCCGCCGGCGATCATCACCCGCCGCACCGACTGGTCCGAGTGGTGCATCTCCTTCATCACCGCGCGGATGTTTTCGGTGGCGGCGACGAAGAAGACCTCGTCGCCGTCCTCGATCACGGTCCTGCCTTCCGGCACGATCGCCCGGTCGCGGCGGTAGATGGCGGCCACGCGGGCATCGAGTTCCGGCAGGTGCCGGCGCAGATCCTGCAGCTCATGCCCCACCAGCGGCCCGCCGTGGCGCGCCTTGACCACGACCAGACGGATGCGGCCGTCGGCGAAATCGACCACCTGCAGGGCCGTCGGGTAATCGATCAGGCGGCGCAGGTAGTTGGTGATCTCCTGCTCGGGACTGATGGTGTAGTCGACCGCCATGTTCTCGGGCTGGAACAGCAGCGGGTTTTTCATGTAGTCCGCCGCCCGGATGCGCGCGATCTTGGTGGGGATGTTGAACAGCGTGGCGGCCAGCTTGCAGGCCACCATGTTGGTCTCGTCCGACTGCGTGACGGCCACCAGCATGTCGGCCTCCTGGGCGCCGGCGGCGCGCAGTACCGAAGGATGCGAGCCATGCCCGACCAGGGTGCGCAGGTCGTAGCGGTCCTGCAGCTCGGCCAGCTTGGCGGCGTCCACGTCCACCACGGTGATGTCGTTGGCTTCCGAGACCAGGCTGGCTGCCAGATTGGAGCCCACCTGGCCGGCGCCGAGGATGATGATTTTCATCGCTGGATGCTGGGTGCTGGGTGCTGGGCGCTGTTACCCGGCACTCGGCACTAGTCGTTCCTCGCCGGCAATTCTATGCCCAGACTCTTGAGCTTGCGGTAGAAGGCCGTTCGCTCCATGCCGGCGCGGGCGGCTGCCTTGCTTACCGCCCAGCCGCATTCCTGCAGCAGCGCGTTCAGATAGACCCGTTCAAACGCGTCCCGCGCCTCCTTCAGGGGAATGTCCAGACTGATCCCCATGGCCAGGGCCTGGTTGCGCTCCGGCAGACCCAGCATGGCCTGTACGTCCTTGGCCTCGATCATCGCCCCGTTCGAGGCCACGACCAGGCTGGTCACCACGTTGCGCAATTCGTCCAGATTGCCCGGCCAGTCATGCGCGCTCAGGGCCTGCAAGGCCTCGTCGGTGAAGCTGCACGCAGACTGCCCCCCCTTTGCTGACGCCTGATCGAGGATCTGTCGGGCAAGCACCGGGATGTCCTCACGATGCTCGCGCAAAGGGGGCACGCGCACGGCGACCCGCGCCAGGGTGTTGTAGAGATCGCGGGAATAATTGCCCTGGGCCGCCTTCTCGGCGAGATTGACGGAGCTGGCGCAGACCACCCGTACCGCGTAGTCCTGGTGTCTTGCCAGGACCATCTCCAGACCCCGTTGCTGGAAAGGGGTCAGACCGCCCACTTCGGGCACGAAGAGCAGACCGCCCTTGGCCTCGGTCAGCAACTGCTGAGGATGGTCCGCGAGCAGGGCTGGGTCCTTCACCACCACCCAGGGGGTCCGGGGCAGGTGCAGAAACCGGGCGCAGGCCTCGGCACCGGCACCTGGTTCGCACGACAACAGGATCGCCCCGCCGCTGTTGGCGGCGTGCTTGAGCTTTTGAACCAGGAGACGGACGGTTTCGCTGTTGCCCAGCCCGGGCAGTTCATCGGGCAATGCGGGGGATTTGGGCGCCTGGCGCAGCGCCCGTTCCACCGTCTCCAGCAGGCGCTTGTAAGGCACCGGCTTTTCCAGGAAATCGAAGGCGCCCAGGCGGGTAGCCTCGACCGCGGTATGGATCGTGCCGTGGCCGGACATCATCACCACCGGCATGTTGGCCTGACCGCTGCTCACCCACTCCTTGAGCAGGCTGATGCCATCGAGGTCCGGCATCCAGATGTCCAGCAGCACCAGGTCCGGCGCCTTGTCCTGCATGGCTTTGCGGGCTGTTTCGCCGTTTTCCGCCAGACGCACCTCGTAGCCCTCTTCCTCCAGGATCTCCTGGACCAGGGTACGGATGCCCGGCTCGTCGTCCACGACCAGTATCTCACTCATGCTTCTGCTCCAGGACGGGCAGGGTCACACAGACCTGCGCACCGCCGCCTTCCACGTTACGCACCTCGATCACACCGTGATGTTCCTCCACGATCTTGCGCACCACGGCGAGCCCCAGACCGGTTCCCTTGGCCTTGGTGGTCGCATAGGGCTCGAACAGCCGGCTGAAGAGCTGTTCGGGAAAGCCGGGGCCGTTGTCGGCGATGCACATCTCCACCCCCTCCTCCATCCGTCGGGTGGCCACCTCCACGCGTGGCTCGGCCACGTCGACCAGGGCCTCGTCGGCGTTCTTGAGCAGATTGTGCAACAGCTGGCGCAACAGGGCAGGGTCTCCCGCCACCGGCGGCAGCCCCGGCGCCAGATTCAGGCTGGGAGGTCGATGACCCTCGTAGAGCACGGCCACTTCCTTGATCAAGGCGTTCAGATCCAGGCGTTCGATGCGCGGAGCCGGTAGTTTCGCATATTGCGAGAAGGCGTCCACCAATCCCTTCAGGGCCGCAACCTGATTGATGATGGTCTCGGTCGAGCGCACCAGGGTTTGGCGCGAGGCATCGTCCAGGCGGTCGGCAAGCTTCACCTGCAGGCGCTCGGCCGAGAGCTGGATAGGGGTAAGCGGGTTCTTGATCTCGTGCGCCAACCGCCGGGCCACCTCGCCCCAGGCGGCATCACGCTGCGCCTGCACCAACTGGGTGACGTCGTCGATGACCAGGGCGTAATCCGGCGACTCGTGCGGCGTGAGCGGCGCGCCGCGCAGGACCAGGGCGCGTTGTGCGTCACCGCGCTGGTACTCCCACTGCCCCTGCCAGCTGGTGTTGGGCATGCGCTGGAAGTGGTCCCGGATGGCCAGGGCCAGACGATGCAGGGGGTCTTCCGCCTCGCCCCACTGTTCGAGGGGGCGACCTTCCAGCTCGATGCGCTCCCGGCCGAGGATGGCCGCCGCCGCCGGGTTGACGATGCGCACCACCAGATGGTGATCCAGGGTGACCACACCCGCGGTCAGGCGCGCGAGCACCCCCTCCAGATAGGCCTTGGCCTCCAGCAGGCGGTCCTGGTGGGCCTGCGCCGCATTGCGCGCCTCGGCGAGCTGCTGGGTCATGCGGTTGAATGACTGGGTGAGCATGCCCAGCTCATCCCGGCTGGTGACCGCGTGGACCTGGCTGTAGTCGCCGCGGGCCACCGCCCGCGTACCGCGCGCCAGCACGCGCAGGGGTGCGGCCAGGCGCTGCGAAAGCATGAAGGCGAGCGCGATGGCGGCAAACAGGGCGATGGCCAGGGCCAGTGTGAGCGACAGGCCATAGAGCCGCTTGAGCCCCACCCTCGATATCGCCAGTTCCTGGTACTGACTGCGCGCCGCTTCCACCTGCATGGCAGCCTGGGCCAGATTGTCGGGCACCGGCTGGATCACCTGCAGGATGCGCAAGGGGTCGACCAGGGAGACCACGTTCACCGGCGCGGCCACCCTGACCATCATGTTCGAGCTGCCGGGGATCACCTCCACCCGCGACCACGGCTGCTGCACACGCACCTGCCAGAGCGCCCCCTGGTCCAGCACCGGCGGCGCGAGACCGCCTTTGTCCGCCGAGGCAAAGCCCAGCAGTCGGCCATCGGCGCCGAATAGCGCGGCCTCCTGCACACCCGCTGCCTCACGCAGGTCGTTGAGGCGATCCAACTGCACGGCCACGGATTGGTCGGACAACTGCTGGGCCAGGGTCTCCGCCTTCTTGATCAGATCGCGCTCCAGGTACGCCAAAGCCGACTGGCCCAGGGAAAGCCCCCCCTCCAGTGCCCTCTCCATGCGCACGTCGAACCACGACTCGATGGACTTGATCAGGAACTGGACCGAGACCGCGTATACCACCACACCGGGACCGAGGGCCATCAGCACGAACATCCGCGTCAGGCGTGCAGTCAGCTTGGCGCCGAACATACCGGCGCGGATGCGCCGGCGCAACAGATGGACCTGATAGCCGATCAGCAGCACCAGGGCGACCACGGCGCCCGCATTCAGGAACAGCAACAGCGGGAAGTTCTCGGCGAACAGGCTGGTGTCGGCCGCGGCCAGCGACAGGAGCGCGATGAGTGCGCCGCCGACGATGAAACCGCCAACCAGCAGGTAGATCATCTACGCCGCATCCGCTCGAGCATTGCGCCGGGCCGCCCCGGGTGTTTCTTGCTCCCCCGCGGTGGGCGGGCCGGGCGATGACCGGTCCTGGGGGCATTCATGGCCGGAAGTTCCATTCCCGCCAACCGCTGTCGAGCTGCCAGCGCTGCGAGGCCACGGCGTTGACCTGGAGAGGCTTGGGCAACTGGGAGGTGTCCAGATACATGCGCACGGACAGCACGTAATTGTGCCTGCGGCTGACCTGGGACTGGTGCAGGACCGCCCAGTCGCTGAAATCACCGATGTAGTCGAGCAGATCCGCCAGGTTGGAATGCGTCGTGGTATGCCCGCTCACCGTCGCGTAATACTGCCGCAGCAGGGCGTTGTACGACAGTCGTATCACCCGCGTCACCTCGGCGATGTCCTCGGACAACCAGTAGGTTCGCGGTCTGCGCGCCTGAAAGGCCTGCACGAAGGTGAGCTGCACGCCCCGGCGCAGGGCGTCCACCAGTGTGGGGGAGAGCTGGATCTCATAACCACCGGATAGCTGCCAGATCTCGCCGTGCAGTTCGAGTTCCGCCTTGAGCAGGACGATGCCCTCCGCCATCGCCCGCACGGGCAGACAGGCGGCCACGGCGCACAGCGCCGTGCTACCGATGAACCTACGTCTTGACCAGGCGGGCATAGAAGAATCCGTCGTGATGGCTGTCCGGCAGCAGTTGTCCATGCCTGCCGCCGGGCAGGTCCAGCGGTTCTTCCGCAGCCTCGGGGTGATGTTCCAGGAATGTGCGCACGACTTCCCGATTTTCCGCCCCGAACAGGCTGCAGGTGGCGTAGAGCAATTTACCACCTGCCCGGAGCAGGGGCCAAAGGGCCTCCAGCAGTTGCCCCTGGCGTCGTGCCAGGTCTGTTGCATCGCCGGCACGCTTGAGCCACTTGCCGTCCGGATGACGGCGTACCACCCCGGATGCCGTGCAGGGCGCATCGAGCAGGATGCGGTCGAAGGGCTGGCCGTCCCACCAGTCCCGCGGCGCTGCGGCGTCGGCGGCCAGCACGCGTGCCGCGAAGCCCAGTCGTTCCAGATTCTGCCGCACCCGCAGCAGCCGCTCGGGCGCGAGATCGAGGGCAGTCAGATCGAGATCGTGGCACTCCAGCAGGTGCGCCGTCTTGCCACCCGGTGCCGCGCAGGCATCGAGCACGCGCATGCCGTCGCGGCAGTCCAGCAGCGGGGCGGCATACTGGGCGCCGAGATCCTGCACCGACACCAGTGCCTCCGCGAAGCCCGGCAATTCCGAGATCGGTACGGGCCGATCGAGCATGAGCGCACACTCACCGGTCTGTTCCGCTGCCAGTCCATGCTCCGCCAGGCGGCGGCGGTAGTCCTGCACACGCGTGCGCCGGCGGTTGACGCGCAAGGTCATGGGCGGATGCGCGTTGGTGGCATCCAGAATGGCCTGCCAGGCATCCGGGTATTCCTGCTGCAGCCGCTCGATCCACCACGTCGGATGGTTCCAGCGTGCCACCGGATCGGTCGAGGCAGCCTCCAGCAGGGCCTCGCGCCGGCGCTGGAAATTGCGCAACACGGCATTGACCAGGCCGCGAGCGCGCCGCGGGGCGGCGGCAACCGCCTCGTTCACCACCGCATAGGCCGGTGTACGTGCCTCCAGCAACTCGTACAGGCCCACCAGCAGCAGATATCGGATGGCAGGATCGGTGAGGGGGCGGTCGAGCAGCTGCGTCAGCAGATTGTCGAGCAGACCCAGGCGGCGCAGCGCGCCATAGCTCAGATCCATGACTGCCGGCCGCAGCCGTGCGTCGGCTGTCAGGCTCTGCAAGGCCCGATCCAGACTGTGCCCCTGCTCGAGGACGGCCGCCACCGCCCCTGCGGCCAGGTGGCGGGCGGAGGGGGCTGTCGCCTTGGGGCGAGCCTGGGCCGTCAGATCAAACCCCGTGGCGGGCCAGTGCCAGCAACCGCCGCACGCGCTCCTCGGTGGCCGGATGGGTGCGGAACAGTCCGGCCAGGTCGCCGCCGGAGAGCGGGTTGACGATCATCATCTGCGCCGTCTCCGGATGCAGCTCGGCGGTGGGCAGCGGCGTGCCCCGTGCATAGGCCTCGATCTTGGCCAGCGCACTGGCCAGCGCCTCGGGATCGCCGCTGATCTCCGCCCCGCCGCGATCGGCGCCGAATTCGCGGGCGCGCGAGATCGCCATTTGGATGAGCATGGCAGCCAGCGGCGCCAGGATGACCATGATCAACTGCACTGCCGGATGCACGCTGCGCTGCGGGTTGTTGCCGCCTCCGAACAGCATGCCGAACTGGGCCAGCGCCGAGATGGCCCCGGCGACCGAGGCGGACAGGGTGGAGATGAGGGTGTCGCGGTTTTTCACATGTGCCAGCTCGTGCGCCATCACGCCGCGCAGCTCGCGCGCCGTGAGTAGGCGCAGGATGCCCGTCGTCGCCGCCACGGCGGCATGCTCGGGGTTGCGGCCGGTAGCGAAGGCATTGGGCTGGTCCTCGTCGATGAGATACACGCGCGGCATCGGCAGGCCGGCGCGCGCGGCGAGCTCCTGCACCATGGCATGGAAGGCGCCGCCGCTGGCGGCATCGACCTCGCGTGCGTTGTACATGCGCAGCACCATGCGGTCCGAGTTCCAGTAGGCGTACAGGTTCATGGCCCCGCCCACGAGCAAGGCGATGAACATGCCCTGCGCGCCGCCGATGGCCATGCCCACGGCGCCGAACAGGGCGACGATGGCGGCCATGAGCAGCGTCGTCTTGAGCCAATTGTTCAGCATGTCGATCTCGAATCCGTGATTGCGATGTGGCCGTAAATGGCTGCCGACAGGAGAATTTCAACCGCGATCGGCCTGCTCCCCCAGCACGCTGCCCGGCGCCAGCCCGTGGCCGGCGAGGAAGGCCCCGGCATCGACGCGCCGCCCGCCGGCCTGCTGCAGCTCCAGGATCCGCAACGCCCCCTCGCCGCAGGCGACGGCGATGCCCGCACGCGTGGCCTGCAGCACCTCGCCCGGCCGACCCTGGCCGCTGTCTGGACGCACCCGCCAGAGCTTGAGGACCTCGCCCGCGAGGCGTGTCCAGGCGCCGGGATGCGGGTCGAAGGCGCGCACCTGCCGGTCGATCTGCGCCGCCGGCTGCAGCCAGTCGATGCGCGCCTCCGCCTTGCCGATCTTTTCGGCGTAGACCGCGAGACGGTCGTCCTGCGGCTGCGGCGTCACCTCACCGGCAGCCAGACGCGGCAGCAGGGCGACGATCTCGCGCGCACCCAGCACCGCGAGCCGGTCATGCAGGCTGCCCGCCGTCTCCTCCGGCCCGATGGGCAGCCGCGCCATGGCCAGGATGGGCCCCGTGTCCAGGCCGGCCTCCATTTGCATCAGGGTGATGCCGGTCTCCCGGTCGCCGGCGAGGATGGCCCGCTGGATGGGCGCCGCACCGCGCCAACGCGGCAGCAGCGAGGCATGGATGTTGACGCAGCCCAACCTGGGCAGATCCAGCACGGCCTGGGGCAGGATGAGTCCATAGGCCGCCACCACCATCACTTCGCCCCTGGCATCGGCGATGGGCCGGCGCGCCGCCTCGGACCTCAGGCTCTCCGGCTGGTGGACAGGCAGGCCAAGGCGCGAGGCCAAGGCCTTGACCGGACCCGGCTTGAGTTTCATCCCCCGTCCCGCCGGCCGGTCGGGCTGGGTCAGCACCAGGGCGATGTCATGCCCGGCCGCGTGCAGGGCCTCCAGGGCATGGGCGGCAAATTCGGGCGTGCCGGCGAAGATGAGACGCATGGGGGGATGGGGGGATGGGGGGATGGGGTTGGATTATCGCATCGCCCATTCCCCATCCCCCATCGCTGCGCTTACATGGTTTCCCGCTGCTGCTTTTTCAGCTTTAGCTTGATGCGGTCCTGCTTGAGGCGGGAGAGGTATTCCACGAAGACCTTGCCCCTGAGGTGATCGATCTCGTGCTGGATGCACACCCCCAACAGCCCTTCCGCCTCCAGCTCGAAGGGCTCGCCCTGCAGGTTCAGGGCACGCACCCGTATGCGCTGGGCGCGTTTGACCTTGTCATAGATGCCGGGCACGGACAGACAGCCCTCCTCACCTACGGCCTCGCCCTCGGCCTCGACGATCTCGGGGTTGATGAAAACCCTCAGGTCGTTGCGCTTTTCGCTGACGTCCACCAGGATCATCTGGATGTGACGGTCCACCTGCGTGGCGGCCAGGCCGATGCCCGGCGCGGCATACATGGTCTCGGCCATGTCCGCGGCCAGCCGGCGGATATCGTCGTCCACCACTTCCACAGGCCTGGCCACGGTATGCAGCCGCTTGTCCGGGTAATGAAGAATCTTCAGCAGCGCCATCACAAGGTCCTGAATCCGTGGTCCTCACACGGCATGGTCCGTGGGTCGGGCTTTAGCCCGACACCGAAAGCGTCGGACTGATGTCCGACCGGCAAGTCCGACCCACGCAAGGTTGGCCGTGATCAACACTTATTCAAGAAGGTGCAAAAATTGACGAATTAAATTAAGTTAGCCGTCGAGCCGATTATAAGTAAACCCATTCCAGCAGGTGAGACCATGCGCCTATCCGCTTTGTTCATGACCCCATTGTTCGTGGCCGTGTTGTCCGCCGTGACCCTGACCACCCGTGCGGACAGCGTCACGCTCAAGGGGGACGCCCCCGAGAGCTACACGGTGGTCAAGGGGGACACCCTGTGGGGGATCTCCGCCCGCTTTCTCAATGACCCCTGGAAATGGCCCGAGGTCTGGCGGCTGAACAAGGAAGAGATCCGCAACCCACACCTCATCTACCCGGGCGACCGCATCCGCCTCGTTCGCGGCGAGCAGCCCCGCCTGGTCCTGGAGCGAGGCATCCCTACCGTCAGGCTCTCCCCCCAGGTCAGGGCCGAACCGCTAGCCACAGCGCAGCCCGGCATCCCCAGCATCCCGCACCAGGCCATCGCCCCTTTTCTCAACCGGGGCGGGGTGATCGGCACGGACGAACTGGCAAGCGCCCCGCGCATCCTGGGCTCCAGCGACGAGCGGGTGATCTTCGGTGCCCACGATACGGTCTACGCCGACGCCGGCGATGCGCGGGACTGGCAGATCGTGCGACATGGCGCCGCCCTGAAGGACCCCATCACGGGCGAGGTCCTCGGTCACGAGCTCATCCACGTCGGCGAGGCGCGCACCCTGCAGCCGGGCAACCCGCAACTGCTGCGCATCGTGCATACGCAGCAGGAGGTCCTGGAACGCGACCGCCTCCTGCCCCTGCCCCCCGGCGGCGACATCCAGTTCGCGCCGCATGCCCCGGATAAGGCGGTCGAGGCGCGGGTCATGGCCACCCTCGGCGGCGTCGAAGGCGCCGGCCCCTACACCACCGTGCTGCTCAACCAGGGTCGCAGGGACGGCCTGGAAGTCGGGCATGTACTGGGCCTTTTCAAGGCCGGGCGTTCCGTCGCCGACCCCCGCTGCCTGCGGGCCGGCAAGCTCGCCTTCCTCGCTGGCGGCCTGCAGGCCCGGTCCGACTGCGTTCCCGACAAGACGGATACGAGCGCCCTGCCCGAGCGGCGCATCGGGCTCGTGTTCGTCTACCGGGTGTTCGACCGGGTGGCCTATGCCCTGGTCATGAACAGCGAGGAGCCGGTTTACATCAGGGATGTGGCCAAGAACCCCTGATCGGGCGTGCTCAACAGGGACGAGACCCACTGCTGGCTTACCCTCGAGGCCACCCCCGGCCTGGGCCCGGATGGGGTCCGACGTCTGCTCGACGCCTTTGGACACCCCTGCGCCATCCTGGCCGCCGCGCGGGGCCAGCTCGCCCCCCTGGTGGGTGAGCGCCTGGCCGCGGCCCTGACCCAACCCGTTGCGCCCGAGCAACACAAAGCGACCCTGGATTGGCTGGCCCAGCCCGGCAACCATCTGCTCCCCATCACCCACCCGGACTACCCGGAGCGACTGCGCAGCCTGCCGGATGCGCCACCCTGGCTCTACGTCAAGGGCGAGCGCGGACTGCTGCAACGCCCCATGCTGGCCATCGTCGGCAGTCGCCATGCCACCCCCCAGGGGCGCCGCGATGCGGCGGCCTTCGCCCAGACGCTGGCCGAGGCCGGGCTCACCATCGTCAGCGGCCTGGCTCTGGGGATCGATACAGCTGCCCACGAGGGGGCCCTCGCCGGCGGCGCCAGCCTGGCCGTCGTGGGCACGGGGCTCGACCGGGTGTATCCGGCCCGCAACAGGGAGCTGGCGCATCGGCTGGCGGCCCGCGGCGCGATCGTGTCCGAGTTCCCCCTCGGCACCCCACCCCGTCCAGGCCAGTTTCCGCGCCGCAACCGCATCATCAGCGGCCTGGCGCTGGGGGTGCTGGTGGTGGAAGCAGCCTTGGACAGTGGCTCCCTGATCACCGCGCGGCTGGCGGCAGAGCAGGGGCGGGAGGTGTTCGCCCTGCCCGGCTCCATCCACTCTCCCCTGTCCAAGGGCTGCCATCGGCTCATACGCGAGGGGGCCAAGCTGGTGGACTGCGTCGACGACATCCTCGATGAATTGCGCTGGCAGTGGCATGCCCCGGTCCCCTCGCCCTCGCCAGCCAACCCCAGCGGTCCTGCGGCCGCCGAAACGCTGCTGCAACTGATGGGTCCTGATCCGGTCTCGATGGAGACCCTCGTGAACCTGTCCGGCTTGACGGTGGATACCCTTTCGGCGATGCTACTTTCGCTGGAACTGGAAAGCCGTATCGCCACACTGCCTGGCGGCCTCTATCAGCGTCTGTATTGAGCAACGTTCGCAGCTCGCCTCCCTTCCCACCATGTTCGAGATCATCCAATACCTCTACGACCACTACCTGGTGGACGACCACTACCCCGACGCCGAGGCCCTGGCCCTGAAACTGTCCACGGCCGGTTTCGACCAGGCCGAGATCGAACAGGCCCTGACATGGCTCGACGGCCTGTCCGAACTGGACCCCGAAGGTGAAGACGGCTTCTCCCACAGCGGCATGCGCCTGTATAACGAACACGAGCTCGTGCGCCTCACACCGGAGGGGCGCGGCTTTCTCACCTATCTGGAGAACGCCGGCCTGCTCTCCGCCTATGCGCGCGAGTGGGTGATCGAGCGCGCGCTGGCCCTGGAGGAAGAGGTGGTGCCGGCGGAGAAGATCAAGTGGATCGCGCTGCTCGCCCTATGGAAGCTGGGCGGCCCCCTCTCCGCCCTGTGGCTCGAGGACCTGGTGCGGGAAAACGACGATCCCGCCACGTTGCACTAGCACCATGCCCCGCCCCCTCCCCCAGCCGAGCCTGACCGGGCCTCGGCCATCGGTAGCCGCGAGTGTCCTGCCCGTTCCGCTGCGGAACCGTCAGGACGGTCCGCGTCTGTCGCTACCCTGCTGAGTCTCCGTGGGCAAACAACTGATCATCGCCGAGAAGCCGTCGGTCGCCCAGGACATCGCCCGCGCCCTGGGCGGATTTCACAAGGAGAAGGACTACTTCGAGTCGGACGACTATGTCCTGTCCTCCGCGATCGGCCATCTGCTGGAATTGACCGTACCCGAGGAATACGAGGTCAAGCGCGGCAAGTGGTCCTTCGCCCATCTGCCGGTGATCCCGCCGCGCTTCGCCTTGCAGCCCATCGACAAGACCCAGGATCGGCTCAAACTGCTCGAACGCCTGATCAGGCGCAAGGACGTCGAGGGCCTGATCAACGCCTGCGACGCCGGGCGCGAGGGAGAGCTGATCTTCAATTACATCGTGCAGCACAGCGGTACGAAGAAACCGGTCAGGCGCCTGTGGCTGCAATCCATGACCCAGGCGGCGATCCGTGCGGGCTTCGCCGCCCTGCGCAGCGCCGCCGAGCTGGAAGGGTTGCGCACCGCCGCGGTATGCCGGGCGGAGAGCGACTGGCTGGTGGGCATCAACGGCACCCGCGCCATGACCGCCTTCAACTCCAAGACCGGCGGCTTCCACCTCACCACCGTCGGCCGCGTGCAAACCCCCACCCTGGCCATCGTCGTCGAGCGTGAGGAACGCATCCGCAAGTTCGTCCCCCGCGCATACTGGGAGATCGAAGCCCGCTTCCGCGGCGAGCGCGGCGAATACACCGGGCGCTGGTTCGACGAGAAATTCAAAAAGACCGAGGACGACGACCAGGCCACCGCCTACCGACTTTGGGACGAAGCCCGCGCACAAGCCATCCGCGCCGCCTGTGAGGGCCAGCCGGCGCAGGCCACTGAGGAGGTCAAGCCGTCCAGCCAGCTCTCGCCGCTGCTCTACGACCTGACCAGTCTGCAACGCGAGGCCAACAGCCGCTTCGGCTTCTCGGCCAAGACCACCCTGGGCCTGGCCCAGGCCCTGTATGAAAAACACAAGGTGCTCACCTACCCCCGCACCGACGCCCGGGCACTGCCCGAGGACTATCTCGGCACGGTCAAGGAGGTGCTGAGCCACCTGCCCGACGCGTTTGCGCGCTTTGGCGACACCATACTCGAACAGGGCTGGGTGAAACCGAACAAGCGTATCTTCAACAACGCCAAGATCTCCGACCACTTCGCCATCATCCCCACCGGGGTGGCGCCCAAGTCGTTGAACGAGCTCGAACAGAAGCTCTACGAGCTGGTCACCCGGCGCTTCCTGGCGGTGTTCTATCCGGCAGCGGAATATTTGGTCACCACCCGCATCACGCGGGTGGCCGGCCACGCCTTCAAGACCGAGGGACGTGTACTGGTCAACCCCGGCTGGCTCGCGGTCTATGGCCGGGAAGCGCAGATGGAGGGCGAGGAGGGTAGTCCCTCCCTGCCTCCCCTGGTGCCGGGCGAGACCCTCGGCACGCTGGCGGTGGAGATCAAGGCGAACCAGACCCGACCCCCCGCGCGCTTCACCGAGGCCACCCTGCTCTCCGCCATGGAGGGCGCGGGCAAGATGATCGAGGACGAGGAACTGCGCGCCGCCATGGCCGAACGCGGCCTGGGCACGCCCGCCACCCGGGCGCAGATCATCGAGAACCTGATCTCCGAGGCCTATCTGCTGCGTGAGGGCAAAGAGCTGGTGCCCACCGCCAAGGCCTTTTCCCTCATCACCCTGCTGCGCGGCCTGGGGGTGGACGAACTCACCTCGCCGGAGCTGACCGGGGCCTGGGAATACAAGCTCGCCCAGATGGAGCGCGGCCAGCTCAGCCGCGACGAATTCATGAGCCACATCGTGGCGCTCACGCGCGAGATCGTCGAGCGGGCCAAGCGCTATGAGTCGGACACCGTGCCCGGCGACTTCGCCACCCTTTCCGCACCCTGCCCCAAATGCGGCGGCGTGGTGAAGGAGACCTACAAGAAATTCGTCTGCCAGTCATGCGACTGGAGTGCCTGGAAGATCGTCGCCGGCCGCCAGCTCGAGGTCGCGGAAATGGAGACCCTCCTGCGCGAAGGCAGGGTAGGACCGCTGACCGGCTTCCGCAACAAGATGGGCCGCCCGTTCGACGCCGAGATTCGACTGAACGACGCCAAACAGCCGGAATTCGAATTCGGCCAGCCGCGCGAGGGCGAGGCGGAGGAGGCGGTCGACTTCTCCGGCCAGGAGAGCCTGGGTCCCTGCCCCAAGTGCGGAGCCCCGGTCTACCAGCACGGCAACGCCTATGTCTGCGAACGCAGCGTGGGCCCCCAACGGAGCTGCGATTTCCGCAGCGGCAAACTGATCCTGCAGCAGCCGGTGGAACCCGTCCAGATGCGCAAACTTCTGACCGAGGGCAGGACCGACCTGCTCACCGGCTTCGTCTCCGCGCGCACCCGGCGCAAGTTCTCCGCCTACCTGGTACGCGACAAGGACGGCAAGGTCGGCTTCGAGTTCGAGCCCCGCGCCCCGCGTCAGGCTCGTGAGGCCAAGACTGCCCCGACCGGCCGCGAGCTGGGGGTGCATCCCGGGGATGGCGGGCCGGTCATGCTCAAGGACGGTCGCTATGGTCCCTACGTCTCCCATGGCAAGGTCAACGCCACGCTGCCCAAGACCCTCAAGCCCGAGGAAGTGACCCTGGAGACGGCGCTGGAACTGCTGGCCGCCAAGACGAAGTCGCCAGTCAAGCGACCCGCCCGGTCTGCGCGCAAGCCGGCAAAGGCAGCTGCCTGAACCTCTCGCGGCATGTCCGGTCGATATATGGCCGGGAAGCGCTTGCCTATCACCCTGATGCCTTCACGGTTGGCGGCAAGCCCTTGTCCGCGCTAGAATTCCCGCCCTTTTTGTACACACCTCTCAAGCGGCGTTCAGAACCATGGAAGATCGACAAGGCCGTCTGTGCGGCACGCTCTACAGCCCTGACTTCGAGCAGGATAGCTGCGGTTTTGGACTGATCGCCCAGCTGGACGACCGGGCCTCGCACTGGCTGGTGGCCACTGCCATCTCTTCGCTGGCCTGCATGACCCACCGCGGCGCCATCGCTGCGGACGGCAAGTCGGGCGACGGCTGCGGCCTGCTGTTCAAGAAGCCGGACGCCTTCCTGCGCGCGGTGGCCGCCGACATGGGCTGGCAGCTCAACGCGCGCTACGCCGCCGGCCTGGTCTTCCTGAACCGCGAGGCGACCAAAGCGCAACATGCCCGCGACCTGCTGATGACCGAGCTCGTGGGTCAGGGCCTGGCACCTCTCGGCTTTCGCCCCGTGCCCACCGACGAATCGGCCCTGGGCGAATATGCCAAGGCCAGCCTGCCGGTGATCGAGCAGTTGTTCGTCAACTGCCCGGAGGACGTGGACGCGGAGATCTTCGAGCGCAAACTCTACATCGCCCGTCGCCGCGCGGAAAAGGCCCTGGAGACGAATGATCCCACCTTCTACATGCCCACCCTCTCGGGCCGGGTGATGGCCTACAAGGGCCTGGTGATGCCGGCCTATCTGCCGGTGTTCTACCCGGATCTGAACGACGAGCGCTTCGCCTCGTCGCTGGCCGTGTTCCATCAGCGCTTCTCCACCAATACCTGGCCCGAGTGGCGCCTGGCCCAGCCCTTCCGTTATCTCGCGCACAACGGCGAGATCAACACCCTGGCCGGCAACCGCAACTGGAGCCGGGCACGCGAGCGCAAGTTCGCCTCGCCGCTGATCCCGGACATGGAGGACGTGCGCCCCATGGTGAGCTACCGCGGCTCGGACTCCATGAGCTTCGACAACATGCTGGAGGGCCTGGTCATGGGCGGGGCGGGGCTGTTCCGCTCACTGCGCATGATGGTGCCGCCGGCCTGGCAGAACGTCGCGCACATGGACCCGGATCTGAAGGCTTTCTATGAGTACAACTCCATGCACATGGAGCCGTGGGACGGCCCGGCCGGCATCGTGTTGACCGACGGCCGCTACGGGGTCTGCCTGCTCGACCGCAACGGTCTGAGGCCCGCGCGTTATGTCATCACCAAGGACCGCTATGTGACCATCGCCTCCGAGGTGGGGGTATGGGACTACGGGCCGGAAAACGTGCTCGCCAAAGGCCGCGTGCGTCCCGGCCAGATGGTGGCCGCCGACCTCGAAACCGGCCGGTTTTTGCTGCCCGAGGACATCGACGCCCTGCTCAAGGGCAACCAGCCCTACCGCCAATGGCTCAAGGCGCATGGCCGCCGGGTGGAAACCAAGCCCGAGGAGGACGCCGATTGCCCGCAGATGGATGCGGCCGGCGTGGCGACCCACCAGAAGCTGCACAACCTGAGTTTCGAGGAACTGGACCAGGTCATCCGCGTGCTGGCCGAGGACGGCCAGGAGGCGGTCGGCTCCATGGGCGACGATACCCCCATGGCGGTGCTCTCCCAACAGGTGCGCTCGCCCTTCGACTACCTGCGCCAGCAGTTCGCCCAGGTGACCAACCCGCCCATCGACCCCATCCGCGAGGCCATCGTCATGAGCCTGCATACGGTGTTCGGGCGCGAGCGCAACCTGTTCGAGGAAACGCCGGAGCACGCCCACCGGCTGGGCGTGAATTCCCCGGTGCTCTCGCACGACGCCTTCGTCGCCGTGACCACCCAGACCGACCCGGCCTATGCCGCGGTCACCTTCGATCTCGCCTACGACCCGGCGCAGATCGGCCTCAAGGCGGCCCTGGAGAGGCTCGCCGCCCAGGCCGTGGAGGCCGTGCGCGCCGGCGCCGTGGTGGTGGTGCTGTCCGACCGCCGCATCGACCGGGCGCGGCTGCCCATCCACGCCCTGTTCGCCGTCGGCGCCGTGCACCACGCGCTGATCGACGCGGGACTGAGATGCGACGCGAACATCGTGGTGGAGACGGGCACGGCGCGCGACCCGCACCAGATCGCGGCGCTCATCGGCTATGGCGCCACCGCCGTCTATCCCTGGCTCGCCTACCAGTCGATCCTGGAGATGGTGCGCTCGGGCGAGATCAAGCTGCCCGCGACCAAGGCCCTGGCCAATTACCGCAAGGGCATCGACAAGGGGCTCTTGAAGGTGATGTCGAAGATGGGCATCTCGGCCATCTCCAGCTACCGCGGCGCGCAGCTGTTCGAGATCGTCGGCATGCACGAGGACGTGGTCAACCTGTGCCTCAAGGGCACCGTCTCGCGCGTCTCGGGCGCGGACTTCAGCGACTTCGAGGCCGACCAGAAGCGTCTGGCGCGGGCCGCCTTCAACCCGCTGCGTCCGGTGCCGGCCGGCGGGCTGCTCAAGTTCATCTACGGCGGCGAGTTCCATGCCTACAACCCGGACGTGGTGCAGGGCCTGCAGCGCGCGGTGCAGACCGGCTCCTACGAGGCCTACAAGCAGTACGCCGAGATCGTCAACAGCCGCCCCGTGGCCATGTTCCGCGACCTGATGAAGCTGAAGGAGAGCACGCAGCCCATCGCGCTGGAGGAGGTGGAGCCGGTGGAGTCCATCCTCAAGCGCTTCGACTCGGCCGGCATGAGCCTGGGGGCGCTCTCGCCCGAGGCGCACGAGGCCCTGGCCGAGGGCATGAACCGCATCGGCGGGCGCTCCAACTCCGGCGAGGGCGGCGAGGACCCGGCCCGCTACGGCACGGTGAAGATGTCCAAGATCAAGCAGGTGGCCAGCGGCCGCTTCGGCGTCACGCCCCACTACCTGGTCAATGCCGAGGTGCTGCAGATCAAGATCGCCCAGGGGGCCAAGCCCGGCGAGGGGGGGCAACTGCCCGGCCACAAGGTCTCGGAGCTGATCGCGCGCTTGAGATGCACCAAGCCCGGCATCTCGCTGATCTCGCCGCCGCCGCACCACGACATCTACTCCATCGAGGACCTGGCCCAGCTGATCTTCGACCTGAAGCAGGTGAACCCCAACGCCCTGGTGTCGGTGAAACTGGTCGCCGAACCCGGCGTGGGCACCATCGCAGCGGGTGTGGCCAAGGCCTACGCCGACCTCATCACCATTTCCGGCTATGACGGTGGCACGGGCGCCTCGCCCCTGACCAGCGTCAAGTATGCCGGCACGCCTTGGGAGCTGGGGCTCACCGAGGCGCAGCAGGTGCTGCGCGCCAACGGCCTGAGGGGGCGCGTGCGGGTGCAGACCGACGGGGGGCTGAAGACCGGCCTGGACGTGGTCAAGGCGGCCATCCTTGGAGCGGAGAGTTTCGGCTTCGGCACCGCGCCGATGATCGCGCTGGGCTGCAAATACCTGCGCATCTGCCACCTGAACAACTGCGCCACCGGCGTGGCCACCCAGGACGCCCGGTTGCGTAAACAGCACTTCATCGGCCTGCCCGAGATGGTGGTCAATTTCTTCACCTTCGTGGCCATGGAGACGCGCGAGTGGATGGCGAGGCTTGGCGTGCGCCGCTTCGAGGACCTGATCGGCCGTACCGACCTCCTGGAGCTGCTGGAAGGCGAGTCGGACAAGCAGAAGCGGCTCAAGCTCGACCTGCTGCTCTCCCAGGGCGGCATCCCGGCGGAAGAGCCGCGCTTTTGCATCCAGCCGTCCAACCCGTCCTTCGACCAGGGCGAGCTCGCCGAGCGCATGGTGCACGATGCCCTGCCGGGTATCCTGAGCAAGACGCCGCAGCGGCTGGAATACCGCATCCGCAACGTCAATCGCTCGATCGGCGCGCGCCTTTCCGGCGAGATCGCCAAGGCGCACGGCGCCGAGGGCCTGCCCGACGACTGCCTGCATATCCGGCTCACCGGCTCGGCCGGCCAGAGCTTCGGCGTGTGGAACCACAGGGGCCTCACCCTGGAGCTGGAGGGCGACGCCAACGACTACGTGGGCAAGGGCATGGCCGGCGGCCGCATCATCATCTATCCGCCCAGGGGTTCCGCCTTCGCGGCGCACGAGGCGATCATCGTCGGCAACACCTGCCTGTACGGCGCCACCGGCGGCGAGCTCTACGCCGCCGGCATGGCCGGCGAGCGCTTCGGCGTGCGCAACTCCGGCGCCCAGGCGGTGGTCGAGGGCGTGGGCGAGCACTGCTGCGAATACATGACCGGCGGCCACATCGTCGTGCTGGGCGCCACGGGATTGAACTTCGGCGCCGGCATGACCGGCGGCTTCGCCCTGGTGTTCGACGAGGACGGCCAGTTCGTGCATCGCCTGAACAACGAGCTGGTGGACATGAACCCGATCAACGACGAGAAGACCGGGGAATACCGCAGCTTCCTCAAGTCCCGTCTGGAGAGGCACCTGCTCCACACCGGCAGCGCCCGCGCCCGCTGGATGCTGGACAACTTCGACGAGGTGGTGGACCGCTTCTGGCTGGTGAAGCCCAAGGCCTTGACCCTGGACAGCCTCTTGAAGGATTGAGCCCGATGCAGCAACTGAAGATGGCCTATTGGAAGTCGGATCGTTTCTGGGTGGGCAAACTGTTGGAACACCCTGAGATCATGAGCCAGGGTGAAACGCTGGAGGAACTCGAAGAGAACCTCAAGGACGCTTATCTGAGCATGGTCATGGAAGACGTGCCCGAGCAATACGAGGTCAAAGAGATCGTGGTGTGAAGCGCTCTGAGCTGATCCGCCAGTTGCTCGAGGCCGGCTGTGTATTCCTGCGGCACGGCGGACGGCACGACATCTACCTCAACCCGAAGACCGGCCAAAAACAACCGATCCCCCGCCACAACGATATCGACGACCTCCTGGCAAAACATATCCGGAAATATCTGGGCATCAAGGAGTGAAAGGAACGCACATGTCCGACGTCTTCCAATTCCTCAACATCCCCCGCCGCGACGGCGCCAAGACCCCGGCCGAGGTGCGCAAGATCGAGTTCCGCGAGATCTATGCCCAGATGGATGCCGACCAGGCGCGCGAGCAGGCCGGCCGTTGTCTGGCCTGCGGCAATCCTTACTGCGAGTGGAAGTGCCCGGTGCACAACTACATCCCGAACTGGCTGAAGCTCATCGAGGAGGGGCGGCTCATCGAGGCGGCAGAGCTGTCGCACCAGACCAACTCGCTACCCGAGGTATGCGGTCGGGTCTGTCCCCAGGACCGGCTGTGCGAAGGGGCCTGCACGCTGAATTCCGGCTTCGGTGCGGTGACCATCGGCCAGGTCGAGCGCTACATCTCCGAGACCGCCTTCGCCCAGGGCTGGCGTCCGGACATGAGCCAGGTCGTGCCCACCGGCAAACGGGTGGCGATCGTCGGCGCGGGGCCGGCGGGCTTGGCCTGCGCCGACGTGCTGGCACGCAACGGTGTACAGGCCGTGGTCTACGACCGTTACGAGGAGATCGGCGGCCTGCTCACCTTCGGCATCCCCGAGTTCAAGATGGAGAAGGGCGTCATGACCCGGCGCCGCGAGATCTTCGAGGGCATGGGCATCCAGTTCCGCCTGAACACGGAGGTCGGCAGGGACGTTCCGTTCCAGCGGCTCATCGACGAGTACGACGCGGTCTTCCTGGGCATGGGCACCTACACCTACATGAAAGGCGGCTTCCCCGGCGAGGACCTGCCCGGCGTCATCCCGGCGCTGCCCTTCCTCATCTCCAACGTCAGGCACTGCCTGGGCCTGGAGAAGCCGGGTGACGAGTACATCGACATGAAGGGCCTGCGCGTGGTGGTCCTGGGCGGTGGCGACACCGCCATGGACTGCAACCGCACCTCCATCCGCCAGGGCGCGGCGTCAGTGACCTGCGCCTACCGCCGCGACGAGGCCAACATGCCCGGCTCGAAGCGCGAGGTGGCCAATGCCAAGGAGGAGGGCGTGCGGTTCCTGTGGAACCGTCAGCCGGTCGAGGTCATGGGTGACGGCAAGGTCGAGGGCATCAAGCTGGTCACCACCGAACTGGGGCCGCCCGACGCGCGCGGCCGGCGCACGCCGGTGGTCGTCGAGGGCTCCGAGGAGGTCATCGCCTGCGACCGGGTCATCGTCGCCTTCGGCTTCCGCCCCAACCCGCAGCCCTGGTTTGCCGACTACGGCATCACCACCGACCAGGGCGACCGGGTGATCGCCAGAGGGGGCAGACATGCCTACCAGACCGCCAACCCCAAGATCTTCGCCGGCGGCGACATGGTGCGCGGCTCCGACCTGGTGGTCACCGCCGTCTGGGAAGGCCGCGAGGCGGCCAAAGGGATGCTGGAATACCTGGGGGTCGGGT
>CALHRD010000021.1 GCA_938038385.1 uncultured Burkholderiales bacterium | reverse complement strand
CACGGCACCGGTCTCGCCGCGCACCAACACGGTCACATAGCCGCCGCCGACAAACTGGCGGCCGATCAGACGCACCTCGGCCGCCTTGGTCATGGCGTCGGCCGCCTCGATCGCGGGGACCAGCCCCCGGGTCTCGATCATACCCAGCGCAATACCCATACGTTCTGCCATTTCATGACTCCTTTTTGCATCAAGGTTGATAACAAGTTCACGACCGCTTGTCTCGCCGGGGGATCGCGTCCCGAACCACTGCTGTGTAACCGTCAAACCTTCACTCATCCCAGTTGTCGATGATTCCGCAGATGGTCAGATCGGTCATGACCTTTGCGTCCCGCATCGCCAACCGCGCGGCGCTGCCGCTGGTGGTAAACACCCACTTGCCGACGGGCACGCCTACCGGATCGGTGGCGACCGAAAGCGCCCCCTTCTGGTCCTTGAGCACCCGCAGGGATTCGGCCATCAACCCCGGCACCCGGCGGGTACAGACCAGTTCGTCGACGACGCGCATGATCTCCATCAGGCGCCCTCCGGCTCCCAGTGATCGATGATGCCGACGATGGTGAGATCGGAGGGGAACTCCTTGCTGCCGGCGGCATCCCGCGCCGCGCTCGATCCGACACAGATCACCCAGTCACCGGGAATACAGCCGACGGCATCGACCGCCACACTGCGGGCACCGCCCGCCTTCTCCTGCACGACCAGCAGCGGGCGGTGGCCGAGCTGGTCGATGCGGTTGGTCGAAACCAGTGTCTTTTCAACGCGCATGATCTTCATCGTCTAACCTCAGACCCTTACCCTACTCAATGCGCCGTATCCTCGACCGCGTCTTCCAGGAAGGCGCAGCGTTCGCTGTCATGGTAGTCGCTCACCGCCATCTGGCAGTGCAGCAGTCCACGCGCATGCAAGTCCGCATAGCGTGTCTCGATCGCGTTCTTCACCCGTTTGCAGCGCTGCACCGCCCGCTCGCGCGCGCCCGGTACCCGCGAGGAATAATGAAAGTGCACCAGCACCGGCACGGCCAGGCCATGCCGGACATTCAGTCCGGTGAAGATCCTGATGCCCACATCCATGTCGGCTGCCCCCTCCTCCACGGTGTCCAGGTGAGCGTAGTAATACTTGTTGCGCAGGTGCACGTAACTCGTCGCCTCGCCCGCGCAGATGAAGGCCTCGTCATGGCCCAGCACCGCGTAGCGCCCGGCGTGATGCTGGATGACGTATTCGATCTGCGACAGATTTGCCTCCAGCAGCTTCAACACCAGGGCACGCATACCCGAATGCATCCCGCCCTCGCCGTGCGCCGGGCCCTCGGCCCGCTCCGCCTTGGCCACCACGGCGGCGATGTGGGCGCGGGCCGCCTGCGCATCCATGCCCAGTGTGGCGCGGTAGAGGTCGGCGGTATCGACATAGCGGTGGGGATCGACCTCGCCGTTGGCGTCGGGCAGATGCACGCGGATGGCGTCCAGATCGGTGTCCACGCCGATGAGCAGGACCTCCGGCGCGGCACCCCGGCCGAAGGTGTTCTCGACGGCGGCGCGCAGCTCGTTCAACCGTCCCAGGGCCGACTCCACCGCACGGTCGTCGTTGCTGCCGTGCGCGGCGCAGCCCTGATGGCCGGGATCGGAGGTGCTGAAGTGGTAGGCCGCCACCTTCAGATAATTGGCCGTTTCGCCGCCGGGCAGGCCACCGGTGAGGCGGTCGAGCTCGCGCCGGGCCCAGTCGGCCACATCGCCTTCCACATCGAACATGGCGCCGGCATAGGCCTTGACGAAGACGTCCTCGCTGGGCGCCATGCGCAGGATGAAGGACAGCAGGCCCTGCAGCCGGCCATCGGCACAGGGGCTGACGTCCACCGTGTGGTAGCCGCAGCTACGGATGAAATCCGGGGTGAGTGCGATGCGCTCCCGCCAGGGTGACTGATCGGCGTCGGCCTGATCGACGCACTGCTTGAAGCTGCGAAAGACGCAGTGGGCATGCAGGGCGCGCATGTCCAATCCGTTGACCCAGGCATCTCCCAGCAGGGCGGCCGGTAGCTCGTAGCCCAGACATTCCCTGGCCAGATGCTGGGCGCGCTCGACGAAATCGCGCTCATGCTGCAGGCCGGAGACGACCTTGAGCGTATCGATGATCGCCGTGAAGCGGCCTCGCACCCGCTGCTCGTAGGCATAAAGACGCCTGTTCAGCTCCTGATCCACCAGGGCGTGTTCGCAGCGCTGCCCAGGTCCGATGACACAGGCCGGGTTGGCGGGCACGGCCGCCGCTGTCGGGAGGACCCCGGCGGAGCGCATGGCGGCGAGTCGTTTGCGCGTGTTCATGCCGGATCCCTCAGGCACGCGCCCCGCCGGAGACGGTCACGATGGCGCCCTTGACGGTATTCCCGGCGGAGCCGGTGATGCGGCTTTCGGCTGCAGGCGGCCGTTCGAGCTCGCGCCATTGCTGGGCATTCACCCCGGCACCACGGGGTTCACCGCGCAGGGACGGGTTGCGCGCCAGGGAGGAGGCCCCTTCTGTGCCGGTGACGCGGCTCTGGGCATGCCAGGCATCGCCGGTGATGCGCACGCCCGCCTGGCTGCCCTCGCCGGTGAGCCGGCGGGCCGCGGCGATCGCCTCGGCCTCGGCGGTCAGATGGCTCTGCACGTCGCGATGACGGAACTCCGGCGTGCCGGTGATGAGCCCGGCCGCCTTGTTCACGGGCCCGGTGATACGTTCACTGCCGTATCCGGTACCGGTGACCTCGGCGATGCGGCGCTCCCATGCCTGGCGCGCCGGCGACTGGATGCTGAAGTCGATCGGTGCCGGCGGACGCTGCGGCTCCTCCCAGGTCCGGCTGCGCGGCACGAAGCGGCCGCTGGGCGGCAGGCACTGGGTGGGGACATTGTCCGCCCCGAGATAGGGCGTGCCGGTGACCGGCTCGCAGGCGCCGCGCTCGTCGCCGGTCATCACCGAACCCCCGCCGCCGGGCCGGTCGCCCGTCACCGCCGTGGCAGGGATGGTGGCGCCGGTACGGATGCGGGCGGCCTGGGCCTCCAGATCGGCGGTTGCACAGAAACCGCTGTACTGGCTGCGGCCGATGTAGGGCGTGCCGCTGATGGGCGCGCAGCCGCCGTACTCATCGCCGGTGACCTTGGTGGAACGGCCGACGTAGCTGCCGGTCACGGGCTGACCGCGCAGGGTCTGATCCACCGCCACCTTGGCGACGGGCAACACTGGGGTGCTGGCGGCGCAAACTTCCGCGTTCGCGCCGACGTAATCGATACCGGTGACGGGCTTGCACCCCCCCATCTCGTCACCGGTCACCTTTGGGCTGCGGCCCACCTCCGTCCCCGTTACCGTGCGGCCGGCCAGGGTCTGCATCGAGCCGACCTTGCGCGGGCCGCCGGCCGCGCACAGGGCGCCGAAATCGCCCGGGTTGTAGTACTGGGTGCCGGTGATGGGACGGCAGGAACCCGGCTCATCGCCGGTCACCTTGCCGGAGCGGCCCACCTCGGTGCCGGACACCGGCTGGCTGCCGCGGGAGGACATGACGCTCACCTTGTGCGGCGTGGCCGGCGGCGTGGTGCCGCAGACCTCCTGGAATTGCTCGGCGGCCAGGTACTGGGTGCCGGTGATGCCGCGGCATGCGCCCGGCTCGTCGCCGGTGATTTTACTGGTGTGGCCGACGGCCGTGCCGGTGACGGGCTTGCCCAACGCGGTGTGGGTCAGCACCACCTTGTCCGGCCCGGTATCGGGCGCGGGCTGACTGTAGCGCGTGCCGGTGAGCTGGCGATCCGCGCCCGGCTCGTCGCCGGTGACCTTGGACGAACGGCCCACCTGGGTGCCGGTGACGACCTTGCCCTTGTCGGTCTGCGCGACGCCGATCCTGGCCGGCGCCGGCGCCGGCCGGGTGGCGCAGAACTCGTCGTAACGCTCGGCCGAGAGGTACTCGGTACCGGTGATACCGCGGCAGGCCCCCACCTCGTCGCCGGTGACCTTGGCGGAGCGGCCGACCTCCGTGCCCGTGACCTTGTGTTCACGTAGCGTGCTGCTCACGCCGACCTTGCTGGGGCCCGGTTCGGGGCGGGTGTTGCAGATCTGGGTGTATTGCTCGGTGCCGATGTACTCGGTGCCGGTGATCGGCCGGCATGAGCCCGGTTCGTTGCCGGTCACCTTCCGGCTGCGCTCCACCATGGTACCGGTAACCGGCCGGCCGGAGAGGGTGTGTCCCTCTTCGACCTTGGCCGGTGCCGGGACTTCCAGACGGGCGCGCACACGACCGCTGGGGCGCGCCGCCGCGTTGCTGGCACCGGTGCGGCCCGCCAGGGACTGCACCATACGGCGCTGCATGGCAACCTGACGGCCGGTCGCGCCCTTGGTGATGGCGGCCTGCCAGTCCTGTCCGGGCATCGCGGCCGCGATCCTGGTCGCCTGGGCGACGCGCTTCAGGCCCGCCTTGCCGTCCTGCGCCAGGGCGGCGCGACGGGCGCGTGCCAGCGCGCGACCGGTCGGCGTTTCATTCGTCCTGATCGGGGCAGGCAGAGACACTTCAGCGGCGGTGCGCGCGCCTGCTTGCGAGCCGCTCACGGACGCGTCACCGGCAGCACCACAGCCGCCCGGGGCGCCGTTGCAGCCGCAGCCGCAGCCGTTGGCCGCGGGCATGGTCTGCGCCGCGGACGCCGTCGGCAAAACCGCGGTCTGCGTCGCCTGGCGCGTCGGTCGCACCCGGCCGCTGGGGCGGCCGGACGTCGGCTGCAAGGCAGCCTTGCCGGACCGGCTCAGCGCCTCGCGGCGGGCGCGGCTCGCCTTGAGGGGGCCCGCGGCCACGAGCTGCCCGACGAGGGCTGTCTCGCCGACCTGTGCGGTGGTCGTCGCGGTTTGGGCGACCATTGCGGCGGGCACTGCGGCTGTCGCCGGCAGCGGGGCGGCAGCGGGCGCACTGCGCGGCGCCGATGCCTGCCTGGCGGCGGACGCTCGGCCGGCACCGGTCTTGCCATGCAGGGCCATGGCCTGGCGGCGCTTCAGGGCCAGCTCGCGTCCCGACAGGGTGGCGCTGGCCGTGCTATCTGCGGCTTGTGTCATCACTTACCTCGAACGGTTGGGGCTTGCGGTGGGAGTGCGGACCCCAGGTGTCGCGCCCACGACAAGCAACTGGCGGAAGGGTGTCGCAGCGGCAACCGGACCCGGGCCCGGCGCCGCATCGCCGATCAGCGATACACCACGAAGGCCGTGCCCTGGCTTTGCGCGTAGTTGTCGTAGGCGACGAAGCGCACCATGTGATCGGGGAACTCCCGATGGCAGGCCTCGATCTCGGCCAGCACGGCGTCGATGGACTGCTCGCCGAACATGGGCAGCTTCCACATGTACCAGAAGCTGACGCGCGCGGGCGTGCCCTTCTCGGTGTGCTCCACCGCCGGGTTCCAGCCCTGGCTGATGGCGTAGGCGATCTGGCGGCGGACCTGATCGGGGGTCATCTGCGGCAGGTAGGAGAAAGTTTCGTACTTCTTCGAGGATTTATACGCTTGCACGGCCATTTGCGGATTCCTTTCGATGCGTTGATCTGGATCCCGGACCGGACCCCAGGCCCGTCCGGGAGGACGTCGCGACGTCAGCGCGACCTCACTTGTTGGCGATGTCCAGCTTGTCGACGGTGTCGAACTCGAACTTGATCTCTTTCCAGGTTTCCATGGCGATCTTCAGTTCGGGCGAGTGCTGCGCGGCGGCGGTCAGGATCTCCTTGCCTTCCTTCTCGAGCTGACGGCCCTCGTTGCGCGCCTGCACGCAGGCCTCCAGCGCGACGCGGTTGGCCGCGGCGCCGGCCGCGTTGCCCCAGGGGTGACCCAGGGTGCCGCCACCGAACTGCAGCACGGAGTCGTCGCCGAAGATGGTGACCAGGGAGGGCATGTGCCAGACGTGGATGCCGCCGGAGGCCACGGCGAAGGCGCCGGGCATGGAGCCCCAGTCCTGGTCGAAGAAGATGCCGCGCGAGCGGTCTTCCGGCACGAAGGATTCACGCAGCAGGTCGATCCAGCCCAGGGTGGAGGCGCGGTCGCCTTCCAGCTTGCCCACGACGGTGCCGGTGTGCAGGTGGTCGCCGCCGGACAGGCGCAGGATCTTGGTCAGCACGCGGAAGTGGATGCCATGATGCGGGTTACGGTCGATCACCGCGTGCATGGCACGGTGGATGTGCAGCAGCATGCCGTTGTCACGGCACCAGTTGGCCAGGCCAGTGTTGGCGCAGAAGCCGCCGGTGATGTAGTCGTGCATGATGATGGGCGCGCCGATCTCCTTGGCGTACTCGGCGCGCTTGTACATCTCTTCCGGCGTGGGCGCGGTCACGTTCAGGTAGTGACCCTTGCGCTCCCCGGTCTCGGCCTCGGCCTTGAGGATGGCCTCCATGACGAAGTCGAAGCGCTGGCGCCAGCGCATGAAGGGCTGGCTGTTGACGTTCTCGTCATCCTTGGTGAAGTCCAGACCGCCGCGCAGGCACTCGTACACGGCACGGCCGTAGTTTTTGGCGGACAAACCCAGCTTGGGCTTGATGGTGCAGCCGAGCAGCGGACGGCCGTACTTGTTCATGATGTCGCGCTCGACCTGGATGCCCTGGGGCGGACCGCCACAGGTCTTGACGTAGGCGATGGGGAAGCGCACGTCCTCCAGACGCAGGGCACGCACGGCCTTGAAGCCGAACACGTTCCCCACCAGCGAGGTGAACACGTTGACCACCGAGCCCTCTTCGAACAGGTCGATCGGGTAGGCGATGAAGGCATAGAAGCAGGTGTCGTCGCCCGGCACGTCCTCGATGCGATAGGCGCGGCCCTTGTAGTAGTCCAGGTCGGTCAGCAGGTCGGTCCAGACGGTGGTCCAGGTGCCGGTGGAGGACTCGGCGGCCACGGCGGCGGCGGCTTCCTCACGGTCCACGCCGGGCTGGGGGGTGATCTTGAAGCAGGCCAGGAGGTCGGTGTCCAGCGGGGTGTATTCGGGCATCCAGTAGGTCTGGCGATACTCCTTCACGCCAGCGCTGTAAGTTTTCACTGCCATGTGTTCACTCCTTCATGAGGATTGTGGTTGAACCCCTCGACGGGATGTGTCGATTTCGAGGTACGCGGATGATGCGCAAACAAGACCATTTACAACAGTCACGATTTTCTATTGTTGTGATAGATTGGAATCTATACCCACCATCTCCCTAACCGGCGTCTGTTTCGGACTCAGCATAGACCATGCGCCACACCACGTTTCGCCAACTGGAGATCTTCGAGGCCATCGCCCGCCTGGGCAGTTTCACCCGCGCCTCCGAGGAGCTCTTTCTCACCCAGCCCACGGTCTCGATGCAGATGAAGAAGCTCACCGAGACGGTGGGGGCGCCGCTGGTCGAACAGGTGGGCAAGAGGCTGAGGCTGACCGAGGCGGGACGCGAACTGGCGCAGGCCAGCCGGGAGATCTTCGCCATCCTGGACCGCTTCACCATGTCGGTGGCGGACCAAAAGGGCCTGAAGAAGGGGCATCTGAGACTCATGGCCATCACCACCGCCTCCTACTTCGCGCCGCGCCTGCTGGGCGATTTCGCCAAGCTCTACCCCGACATCGAGGTGAGCCTGCGCGTCACCAACAAGGAACAGGTGCTCGCCAGCATGGCCGAGCACTTGGACGACCTCTACCTGCTCGGCACGCCGCCGGACCAGATCGACGTGGTGGCCACCCCCATCATGGACAACCCCATCGTCGTGCTGGCCGCGCCGGGCCACCCCCTGGCGGGGAAGAAACGCATCCCGCTCGCGCGCCTGGCGCGGGAGCCCTGGCTGATGCGCGAGGCCGGCTCGGGCACCCGCAAGGCCATCGAGGGGCTGTTCCACGCCCACGGCCTGGACATCCGCCCGCGTCTGGAGCTGGGCAGCAACGAGGCGATCAAGCAGGCGATCCTCGCCGAGCTGGGCATCTCCGCCCTGTCCCGGCACGTGCTGGCGCTCAACCAGCCGGATCAGTTCACCGTGCTGGACGCCGAGGACTTTCCCATCCGCCGGCATTGGTATGCCGTCTATCCCGCGGCCCGCCAGCCCACGCCGGTGGTGCGCGCCTTCCTGGATTTCCTGCTCGGCCGGGAAGGCCCCAAGGCCGCGCTCAGCACGCCCTGAGCCAGGCCGCATCGAGCAGGGAGCCGCCGGCATCGGTGTTGCGGGACACGGCGTGACCGGCGTCGGCTGCGACCTGGCGGGCCGGCGCGGCAGGGCTCACCGGGTGAGCGCCAGGAACAGCTCCGGCAGCCTCTGGGGCAGGCGCTGGATGTGGTCGACCACGGTGTACTGCCGTCCGAAGATGTCGCTGACGTATGCGTCGGCCTTGGGGTCGAGGCTGATGCAATAGCTGAAGATGCCCTGCTGATCCAGCTCCCGCACGGCGCGGCGGGCGTCTTCGATGAGCAGGCGCTCGTCCTGGACGTCGACGTCGGCCGGCTGGCCGTCGGTGAGGACGAGCATGAGTTTCTTGTCGGCGGGACGCGCCTTCAGATAGTGCGCGGCATGCCGCAGGGCCGCGCCCATGCGCGTCGACCAGCCGGCTTCCATAGCGGCGAGACGGGCCTTCACCTCGTCGTTCCAGTGCTCGCTGTAGCCCTTGATGTGCAGGTAGCGCACGTCGTGGCGGGTGTTGGAGTGGAAACCAGCGATGGCGAAGGGGTCGCCCAGTTTCTCGATGGCCCAGGCCAGCAGTGACACCGCCTCCTGCGACAGTTCGAGGATGGTCTGCCCGCTTGGACCATCTGGGCCGGCGGCTTTTTCGTTCAGCGATTCCGACAAGTCCAGGAGCAGCATCACCGCGATGTCGCGGCCGCTGGTGCGGTGGCTCATGTTGATGCGCGGGTCGGGGGTGGCGCCGCCCTTGAAGTCGATCAGCGAGCGGATGACCACGTCCAGGTCCAGTTCGCTGCCTTCCTCCTGGTAGCGGATGCGCACCTTGTCCTGGGGCTTCAGGAGATCGAGCAGGCGCTTCAGGCGCTTGGCGAGGGCATCGTGTTTTTGCAGCAGGCGGTCGATGTCGGCGGCATTGCCGGCCGGGTGCAGGCGCTCGTACAGGCTCACCCAGTCCGGGCGGTAGGTCTGGCTCGTGTAGTCCCACTCGGGGTAATGGCGCGGCGGCAGGCCCTTGCGTTCTTCGCCCGGCTCGATTTTTCTTTTTTGATCGAAGGCTTCTTCCTCGTCGCCTGCCTCGATGAATTTCCACAACTGGCGGTTGTCGTCGCGGTAGTCGACCACGGTGTCGTCGAAGTGCACGCGGGCGAACTGGTCGCTCGGGCGGCGGGTTTGGGCGACATAGGACAGCGCAAGGCTGGCGATTTCGCCGGTGGAGGACATCCCCTTATCCATGATGGCGTGGAAGCGCGCGACGAAATCCAGCAACGCCGGATCGGTGTAGCCGTGATCGGCGTCGAGCAGGGCCCGCGACAGCATGGCCAGGCGATGGCGCAGGCAGGACGTGGTTTCCGGATCGCAGGCGTCTTCCACGGGTTTCGGATGCAGTGCCAGAAAGATGCGGGAGAGGCCGGGGTACTCGCGGCACAGCAGGGTCTCGATGCGGCAGTCCTCGAAGAACTCCACCGCCATGCGCTGGAACGGGCTCCAGTTGTCGGCGATTTGCGCCTCGGACCAGCGGCGGTGGCCGACCATGTGCGCGAGCGTGGCACGGTAGCGGTCGAGGCCGGAGATGCGCATCTGACCCTCTCCCCCCGCCCCTCTCCCGGAGGGGGAGGGGGGGAAAAAATCGTCATAGACGTCCGGCACGCGCATGCCCAGCCTGTCGTAGTAGGGGACGGGTTTGCGCAATGCGTCGAAGGCCGTGGAATAGGGGACGAGCCGGTCGGCGTCCCGCCACAGGGCGCGCAGGTACAGATCCAGCTTGCGCTCCACGTCGGCGAACAGGGTGCCGTGGCGCTCGCGCTGCAGCACGGCACGGCTGTCCGCCGACTGCAGGCCGAAGTAGTCGCGCTGACGCTCCGGATGATGGCCATGGTTGCGCACGCCGTAATCGACCCAGTTGCGCAGCCCCGCCATGGACAGCTGGCTGACCAGGAAAGGCGCCTGCCGGAAGAACTCGGGCAGACCGGGGCTGGGAAAGGTGGTGTGGTGGCCATGGATGGAGCCGGTGGTGCGCGCCATCAGGTCGAGGGCGATGTCGAGGTAATGTTGCAACTGCTCCGGTGCATGCTGCCGGCGCGCCACCGCGGCCAGGGTTTGCAGGAAGGGGGCGATGGCGCGGCCGTTGGGTGATTTGTGCATGGCGTGGATGGCCTGCATCACCGGTGCCAGCGCCGCTTCGCCCAGGGCCTTGGCCACCGAGGGCCACTCTTCCAGAAAGGCGAGGATGGGCTCGTCGCCGCGGCCCATGCGGCCGAGGAAGCTGGCCGCATCGAGATAGGCTGACAGGCCCTCGCGCGTGAGCACGGCCAGGGCCTCGGCCATGCAGTCCTCGAACACCTCCTTCACCCGCGGGAAGCTGCTGTTGAGCTGCTTCCAATAGGCGGCCGCGCAGGGCGGAGCGGTGCCTTCCGCAGGAAGGTGCGACCCCGTAGCAGACGGGGGCGACGCCGGGTCGCGGCCGCTCATCGCCGCCTCCATGGTCGCATCCCCCAAGGGGCCCCTGCTCGGCATTCCGGCGGCGCCATCAGGGGGTGCGGATACTCGACGACTTCTTCGCTCACGGCACCGGCCTCAGGCAAACGTGGCGTCGATGGCGTGGTCCAGCGTTTCGCGGATGTCGGCGTCGTCGGTGATCGGCCGCACCAGGGCCATGCGGCAGGCGTCGCCGGGGTGCACGCCGTCTTTGATCAGCGTCGCGGCATAGACCAGCAGGCGGGTGGAGATCCCCTCGTCCAGACCA
>CALHRD010000020.1 GCA_938038385.1 uncultured Burkholderiales bacterium | reverse complement strand
GGCCGATGGCCGCCGCCACAGCGACCATCACCTGCGCATCGAGCATGCCGTACCGGGGAGCATGAGCCGCGCCACCTATCGCGGTGTGGCGGCCGGCCGTGGCCGTGGCATCTTCGATGCGCGCGTGCTGATCCGGCCGGGGGCGAATGGCAGCGATGCGCGTCAGGACAGCCGCAACCTGTTGCTTTCGCCACATGCCGAGATCGACGCCAAGCCGCAACTGGAGATCTACGCCGACCAAGTGCAGGCGAGCCACGGCGCGGCGGTCGGCCGGCTGTCGGAGGAGGCGCTGTTCTACCTGCGTGCGCGCGGCCTGGAACGCAACGCCGCCCGGCGCCTGCTGTTGACTGCTTTCGCCGGCGAGGTCTTGGGCCTCGGCGCGCGGGCCGGCCTCGGCGATTGGCTCATGCCGCGCATCGAAGCCCGTTTACAAGAGATCGGGGAGTCGATCAAATGAGCACGATCACGGACGCACAATTACGCGAACTGTACGAGGCGATGATTCTGGAGCACAACCGGCATCCGCGCCACTATCCGGAGAACCCGCCGGGCGCCGACCACCACGCACACGGCTTCAACCCCCTGTGCAACGACGAGATCGAGGTCCACCTGAAGGTCAAGGACGGCGTCATCGAGGCGGCCGGCTTCGAGGGGGCTGGCTGCGCGGTGTCCATCGCCTCCGCCTCGATGATGATGGAGGCCATCCAGGGCAAGCGGGTGGACGAGGTGCTGGCCTTGTTCGACCGCGTGCACGCCATGCTGGCCGAGGATGGGGCGACGGAGGGCGTAGGGAAGCTGAGGGTGCTTTCCGGCGTCAAGGAATTCCCCATGCGCGTCAAGTGTGCAACACTGGCCTGGCATACACTGGTCGCCGCCCTGGAAAACCGGCAGGAGACGGTGACCACCGAGGACGCGCTGCCCTACTGCCCGCAGCCCGTGGAGCGGACGGCGGCATGAAACTCTTCGACCTGCTGCGACCCAAAGCAGTGGACGACGCCCTGAAGGAGCGGGTGATCGAGGCCCTGCGCCGGGTCTACGACCCGGAGATCCCAGTCAACATCTACGACCTGGGCCTCATCTACGACCTCGACATCGACGACCAGGGCCGGGTGGCCATCCGCATGACGCTCACCGCGCCCGGCTGTCCGGTTGCGCAGACCTTTCCCGCCCAGGTGGCACGGGCGGTCGAAGCGGTTGCAGGGGTGAGTCAGTGCAAGGTCGAACTCACCTGGGAGCCGCCCTGGACGCTGGCGCGCGCCAGCGAGGCTGCCCGCTTGCAGTTGGGAATCTATCCATGAGCGACTGGGTGCGGGTGGCGCCGCTGGTCGATTTCCCGGTGGACAGCCGCCGGGTGCTGGACGTGGATGGGGTGCGCGTCGCGGTCTTTCACCTCGCAGACGGGCTCTATGCCATCGAGGATGTCTGCACCCACGACGGCGGCGAGCTGGCCAGTGGCGAACTGCGAGGCTGCGAGATCGTCTGCCCGCGCCATGGCGCCCGCTTCGACGTGCGCACCGGCGCGGTCACCGCCCCGCCCGCCTATGAGCCGGTCGCTGTGCTTCCGGTACGCGTGGACAGCGGCTGGGTGGAGGTGCGCGATCCCCGCTGGGAAGAATGAACGACTGTGCCCTGGCTGCCGCGCATGCTGACGGACATGGCGACGCCACCCCAAAGCATGAATGTCGCCATGTCCGTTCCCTCACCTCAAGCCCTCCGGCCCTCTCTCCCGGCCTCTCTCCCTGAGGGAGAGAGGAGGGTCGAGCCTCCCCTCCCCCACGGGGGGAGGGGTCGGGGGTGAGGGGAGGGGTCGGGGGTGGGGGGAGGGGTCGGGGGTGAGGGATGGGGAGGGGCGCTTCGAGGTCGCTTGCGCGACTTTCACGCTAACTTCAGGGCATGCGTCTGACGCCTCAGCAGATCGAGATCATCCTCGCCCGCACCCGCCATTGGCTGGGGGAGGGCGTGCAGGTGCGGCTGTTCGGTTCACACAGCGACGACAGCGCCAAGGGTGGCGACATAGACCTGTTCGTCGAGGCGCCGTAGCTGCCCGATCCCTGGCGGAAAGCCCGGCTACAGGCCGATCTCGAACACCGCTTGGGCGTCTCCGTGGACCTCGTGTTCGCAGCGCCGGACTCGCAGGAGCGGCCGATTACCCGAGTCGCCCGTGCAACCGGGATCCCACTGACGTGAACACTCTGCTCAAAGAGCGCCTTCGGCTGCTCGCCCACAAGCTCGCCGCCATCGCCCAGTTGGCCGGTCATCTGCGTTACAGCCGGCAGCGCCTGCCCTACCCACTGGCCAGTGTCGGGTCCCTGGCGCCCGATGCGCTTGAATCGGTCTCCGCCTTGATCGAGCGCCTCGGCAAGCTGCAGGACCTCCTCGGCCATACGATGCGCGAGGTCATCGTCCTGTCGGGCGAGGATGTAACCGACATGAACGCGGTGTTGAGCCGCATGGAGAAACTTGGGCTCATCGACTGCGCCGACGACTGGCGAGCGCTGCGTGCCCTACGCAATCAGGCTGCGCAGGACTATGATCTCGCCGATGATCGCAAGACGGCCTTCGTCAATGTGCTCGCCGCGAGTACACAGACGCTGCTGACCACGGCCACCTGACTGGAACACTATGCCAAGAAGAGCTTTGGACTCGCGGATGACATGGCATAGCCTCGAACGCATCGCTCTGCTGGGGCTTGTCACACGGTGTGCTCGGCTCACCGATCGGAAGGGGCGCTCGAGGCGCGGCCGATCCTGGACGCCGCTGGTCTCGGCCCTGGTGCTCGCCCTGAGCGGCGCCGCCAGCGCGCAGAACTTCTGGCAGGCCCCGCAGGGCGGTGAATTCCCGGTGCCGGATCCTCCCGCTGTCCCTGCCTATGCCCAAGGCTTACTGGACGCCGCCAACCAGCGCATCGTCAACATCGATTCCGAACAGCTCGCCGCCCTGTTGCAATACCGTCCCGAGGCGGTGGTCATCGACGTGCGCACGCCGGCCGAGCTCAATGTGCTGGGCGGCCACATCGAGGCCACCCAGTTCTTCAACATCACGCGCGGCTGGCTGGAGTTCCAGATCGAGTCCCTCGTGCCCGACAAGACGACCCCCATCGTCGTCTATTGCGGGGTGAACCAGCGCAGCCCCCTGGCCGCCGACACCCTCATGCGCTTGGGCTACCGCGAGGTCTACAACCTGGCCGATGGCTACTTCGAGTGGCGTGCGGCAGGCTTTCCGGTGCGGCTCCCGGACAGGGATCTGGCGAGCTTTCTCTACGCGCGCCCGCAGGAGGTCATCCCGGGCGTGTGGTCGGCCATTGGCGCCACGGCGCCTGGCACCTACGAGAACTCCGGCCACAACAACAACCTCTCCTTCATCGTCACCGACGCGGGCGTGATCGTCGTCAATGCCGGCGACAACTGGCTGCTCGCCGCCAGCCTGCACGACGAGATCCGGAAGATCACGGACAAGCCGGTCAAGTACGTCGTCCTGGAAAACGGCCAGGGCCATGCCATGCTGGGCATGGGTTACTGGCAGGCGCAGGGGGCCAAGGTCGTCGCCCACCGCGACACCGCCGCCTATATCGAAAAGAACGGCTACGAGCTGCTGGAGACCATGCGCCGGCGTGCCCGCGACAAGGCTTTTCGCACCACGGTGTCGAAGCCGGACATCGTCTACGAGGATCGCCTGGACCTGTCCATGGGTGGTTTGAAGATCGAGGTGCTGCACCTGGGCAACGCCCATCACCACGGCGACACCATGGTCTGGCTGCCGGAGAAGAAGCTTGTCATCGCCGGCGACACCGCCTTCCACGTGCGCATGCTGCCGGTGTTCGAGGACACCGACACGGCACGCTGGATCCGCATCTGGGATGAATTCGAGAAGCTCGGCGCCGAGATCGTCATCCCCGGCCACGGCGGTCCCACCGACATGGCCACTGTGCGGCGCTGGACGCGCGACTACCTGGTGGACCTGCGCGCGCGCATCGCCGAGGTGATCGCCCGCGGCGGCAGTCTGGACGACGCCTACAAGATCGACCAGTCCGAGTATCTGCACCTGCACACCTCCGAGGAGCTGGCGCGCGTCAATGCCGGCCGGGTGTTCCGGGCGATGGAGTTCGAATGACGTCAGACGGGGACAGAGGACGGCAGACCGTTATCGACGGCTGCCACGTCGTTCGACATCGCGGCCTCCTCCTCCGTCTTCTCGCGCAACTGCAGCCGCCACAGCGCGGCATAACGGCCATCGCGGGCGAGCAGTTCCTCATGTCGTCCGCGCTCGACGATGCGGCCGGCCTCCAGCACCAGGATCTCGTCGGCGTCCACCACCGTGGATAACCGATGGGCAATGACCAGGGTGGTGCGGTTCTCCGAGATGCGCTTGAGCTCAGCGAGGATGGCTTGCTCGGTGCTGCTGTCGAGCGAGGAGGTGGCCTCGTCGAAGACCAGGATGGGCGGGTTCTTGAGGATCGCGCGGGCGATGGCCACGCGCTGCTTCTCGCCGCCGGAGAGCTTCAGGCCCCGTTCGCCCACCCGCGTCTCGTAGCCCTCGGGCAGGCTGGCGACGAAGCGGTCCAGATGCGCGGCGCGTGCCGCCTCCAAGACCTCCTCGCGGCTCGCCTCGGGGCGGCCGTAGGCGATGTTGTGGTAGAGCGTGTCGTTGAACAGCACGGTGTCCTGCGGCACCATGCCGATGGCGGCGCGCAGGCTCTTCTGGGTCACGCCGCGGATGTCCTGACCGTCGATCAGGATGCTCCCCCCGGTCACGTCGTAGAAGCGGAACAGCAGGCGCGCCAGGGTGGACTTGCCGGCGCCGCTCGCGCCGACCACCGCCACCTTGCGTCCGGCCGGGATGACGAAGTCCACGCCATCGAGGATGGGCCGACGCGGGTCGTAGGCGAAGGAGACGTTCTCGAAGCGCACCTCCCCGCGCGTGACCTCGAGCGGCCTGGCATCGGGCGCATCGAGGATCTCCGGCTGCCGGTGCAACAGGCCGAAGAGCTTCTCCATGTCGGTGAGCGCGTTACGGATCTCGCGGTAGACCGTGCCCAGGAAGTTGAGCGGGATGAAGAGCTGGATCAGATAGGCGTTGACCAGCACCAGGTCGCCGAGGGTCATGCGCTGCTCGGCGACGCCGAGTGCGGCCAGCCACATCATGGCGGTCACCCCCACGGCGATGATGGCCGCCTGGCCGACGTTGAGCAGCGCGAGCGACACCTCGCTCTTCACCGCCGCGTCCTCGGCACGCTTGAGTGCCTGCTGCAGACGTGCCGCCTCGTAGTCCTCGTTGTTGAAGTACTTCACCGTCTCATAGTTGAGCAGGCCGTCCACCGCGCGCGCATTGGCGGCGGCGTCGGTCTCGTTCATGACGCGGCGGAACTCCAGCCGCCAGTTGGTGACCAGCACGGTGAAGGCGATGTAGACCACCAGCGTCATGAGGGTGATGCCGCCGAACCAGGGGTCGTACTTGGCGAACAGGATGCCCGCCACCATGAGGATCTCGATCAGGGTGGGGCCGATGTTGAACAGCGAAAAGTTGATCAGGAAGCGGATGGAGCGCGCGCCGCGCTCGATGTCCGCGGCCAGTCCGCCGGTGCGCCTTTCCAGGTGGAAGCGCAGCGACTGCAGGTGGAGCTGCCGGAAGACGTCGTAGATCACCCCACGCATGGCGCGCTGCAGCACACGGGCGAAGAGGCTGTCCCTGAGCTCGGTGAAGGCGGTGTTGCCGAAGCGCAGCGCACCGTAGAGGACGATGAACAACAGGGGCACGACCAGCGCAGTGCCCGGGTCCTGCAGGTGGTCGACAATCTCCTTCAGGGCCAGCGGTACGGATACATTCGCCAGTTTGGCCAGGATCAGCAGGGAGAAGGCGCCGATCACCCGGCCCTTGTAATGCCAGACATAGGGGGCCAGGGACCACGCGGCCCGCCATTGGGTGGCAGGGGTGGCGGAGGCGGGTGGTGCACTGGGCGCTGTCACGCCAGAATTATGCCGTATCCGGCGCAATACCAAGCGCGTGCACGCGTACTCCGGGAATCGTCAGTGCAGGTTGATTGCCGGCGGGTGGGTCCGAAGCATCCGGGTCGCCTCGTCGGCAGACACCGCCTGGCTGAACAGATAGCCCTGATAGGCGTCGCAGCCGATCTGCCGCAGGAACTCGAGCTGGGCCTGGGTCTCCACGCCCTCGGCCACCAGGTTGAGCCGCAGTCCCTTGGCCATGGCGGCGATACCGGCCACCAGCGGGGCACCGTTGTCCTGGCTGTGCAGATCGTGCACGAAACTGCGGTCGATCTTCAGGCAGTGCACCGGCAGGCGCTTGAGGTAGGACAGGGAGGAATAGCCCGTACCGAAGTCGTCGATGGAGATCTCCACACCCATGTCGGAGAGCTGTCGCAACTTGTGCACCGAACCCTCCATGTCGCGCATGAGGGTGCTCTCGGTGATCTCGATGCCGATCCCCCTGCCTTCAAGGCGGTGGTCCCGCAACACGCGCACGAACTCGTCGACGAAATCCGGGTGCTCGATGTGACGGGCGGGCAGATTGACGGCCAGGGCGGTCGGCGGCAGGGCCTGGTCGTGCCAGATACGCGCCTGGCGGCAGACGGTGTCCAGCACCCACTCGCTCATCGGCGCGATGAGCCCGCTGTCCTCGGCGATGGGGATGAACTCGTCGGGCTGGACCAGACCGCGCTGGGGGTGGTGCCAGCGGATCAGGGCCTCCATGCCGATGATGCTGCCGTGCAGGGTGTCCACTTTCGGCTGGTAGTGCATCTCGAACTCGCCGCGCTGCAGACCACGGCGCAGGTCGCTCTCCACCGCCATGCGGCCGGTCAGGTGCTGGTTGAGGCCGGAGTCGAAGAAGCGGAAGTCGTTGCGGCCCTGGTCCTTGGCGCAGTACATGGCGATGTCGGCATGCTTGATCAGGGTCTCGTGCGTGATGCCGTCGTCGGGATAGATGGCGATGCCGATGCTGGCCGAGATGTAGAGTTCATGGCTGTTGAGATGGAAGGGCGTCTTCAGCGCGGCCAGGATCTTCTCCGCGATGTGGGCGGCGTTGTCGCGCGTGCGGATATGCGGCAGCAGCAGCATGAACTCGTCGCCACCGATACGCGCCAGGGTATCGCCCTCGCGCAGGCAGTGGCGCAGGCGCTGGCTGGTCAGCTGCAGCAGCTCGTCGCCCACCAGGTGGCCCAGGGTGTCGTTCACCGACTTGAAGCGGTCCAGGTCCAGGAACATCACCGCCAGCAGCAAGCCGTGCCGGCGCGCATTGGCGATGGCCTGGGTGAGCCGGTCCTTGAACAGGGCGCGGTTGGGCAGCCCGGTGAGCAGGTCGTGGTAGGCCTGGAAGGTGATGGTGGCCTCGGCCTTCTTGCGTTCGCTGATGTCCCGTGCCACGCCGTAGGTGCCGACATAGCGGCGGCTGCCGTCGGCCTCTTCCCGATACATGCCCGAGGCCGAGAGTTCGACGCTGACGTGTGGGGGGGCGAGGTCACCCGAATCTGCAGTCGGTCGTCTCTGCAGCAGCAACTCGAAGTTGCGTGTCGCCCGCTCACCGGTGCGCCGTTCGTTCATGCGCCAGCGCGCGGTCTCGCGCTCCGCCTCCAGTACCAGGGTCTCCCAGGGTTGTCCGATGAGTTCGGTCTTGCTGTGACCGGTGATCCCTTCCACGCAGTCGTTGAGATAGCTGAAACGCCCCTCGGCATCGAGGGTGAAGATGATGTCCGGCGAATTGTTGACCAGGAAGCGGTGCCATTGCTCCGAGTGTTCCAGGCGCGCCTGGATTTCCCGGTTTTCGCGTTTGAGCGCAAGTTCGCGTGCGGCATTGCGCAGGCTCTTGATCAGTTCCTCCGGATCATAGGGTTTGCGCAGGAAGTCGTAGGCGCCTGCCTTGAGAGCGTGGATGGCGGAGTCGATGGAGGTATCACCGCTGACCACGATCACCATGCTCTGTTCAAGCCGCGGCGCCATGTCGTTCAGGATGGTCAGCCCGGTGGCGTCAGGCAGGTGCAGATCGAGCAGGACCAGGTCGAAGTCCTGGCCGGTCAGGCGCGCGCGGGCCTGTGCAGCATCCTTGGCCGTGGTAACCGCGTGACCGTAATGCCTGAGCAGAAGCCGGGTGCTCTCCAGATAGCGAGGCTCGTCCTCGACCACCAGGATGCGCAGCGATTGCGCGTTTTGTGCGTCCATCTCGCCTGCCTCGGTCTCCTCGGTTTTGGCCGGGTTGCGCTGGTTAGGGCTTTCTAGCATCTGTTACGTTTCCGGGCAATAGGCTCAGGCCTTGCCGTCATCCATCGGCAACAGGACCTGGAAGGTGGTCACGCCATGCTGGCTGCGGCAGGAGACACTGGCGTGCAGGTCTGACGCCAGCGAACGCACGATGGACAGGCCCAGCCCGGCATGCGCCTGTCCTTTGGTGCTCTCCACCGCTTCGAACAACCGCGCAAGGACCTCCGGCGCGATCTCCGGACCAGTGTTGCTGACCAGGATCTCCACCTGTCGTTCCAGCCTGTGGTTGATGACGCGATGCGTCTCCAGGCTGACGATTCCCTGTTCGGGTACAGCCTCCATCGCGTTGAGGAGGAGATTGAGCAGGAGCTGTCTGAGCCGGTCGGGTTGGCAGCGCAGCGGCGCCAGGCCCGACTCGTAACGTTGCTCGATGCGCACACCCTTCTGCTGCATCGGACCGGCTGCAGCCACCTTCACCAGGTCGGCAAGCAGGGCATTGACGTTGACTTCCTCGGCCGATTCGGGAAAGTCTGGCCGCTCGCCGACCAGGGCATGGACGATGCGGGCGATGCGGTCCAGCTCTTCATGGATCACCCGCAACTCGTCGGCAATGACCGTGTCGCCACCCAGCTTTACCCGCAACAGGGCCAGGTAATTCTTGACGATACCCAGCGGATTGTTGATCTCGTGTGCAAGCTGCCGCGTGCGCAGGTGCCAGAGCAGGCCCTGCTGCTCACTGAGCTCACCCGCATGCTCGCCGTGCGCCTTACGCCGGTGTTGGCCGACGATGCGTCCCAGCTTGACGAGATAATCCTGATCCTCGCCCAGGTTGACGAGCTGTCCCCGATAACCGCAGGTCAGCAGTACCCCCTCAGGCGTCTCCTCGCCGATCGGGATCGCCAGCACGCCTTCCAGACCTGCCATGCGGGCGAGCTGGGTGTCGAGCAGACTGGCCCCGGCCTGATTGATGGTGAAGGCCGTGATCGGACGGTTCCACTGAAAGGCCATGGCGGCGGCGGTGTCGCTGCCTTCCACCGGCACGGAAAGCGCGGGGGGCGGCGCCATGCCGGGCAGGGGGCGGCCGAGCAGACGCCCACGAGGCGCGTCCGGTACCAGGTAGATCGGGGCCGCGAGACCATGCGCCTCCTGCAGATGACGTGCGAGGCGAGTCACGTCCTGAACCCCGCCAGGATGCTCGGCCAGGGATGCTCCCAGCTGCTCGAGCAAGGTGAAGCGGTTCAGCCCCTTGAGCAGTTGCAGTGGCCGCTCCTGCAGGCTGGAGATGGCGGAGGCACCGTCGAGGTAAGTGTCGAGCAGGGATTCGGCGCGTTCGTATGCAGTCGCCATCAGGCTGGCGAGGCGTGCCGGCACGATGCCCAGCATCTGCCCGATCTCCTGCTCGCTCGCCCGGCCGTCCTGTTCGACCAGGGAACGCGACGCCCAGAGCATCTGCACGATGCTGGCGGCGTCGCGCAGGGCCTGCAACGGCCAGTGCTGGTAGCGCAGCGCATCGGGCAACAGAGTGGGATAGCGCCAGGCCTCGACACGGTCGGCCAGCGCGGCATCCCGCTCCTGCAACAGGTGGTCCAGATCCCATCCCATGGGGGGGGTGGGCCCCAGGTTGTGCAGCAGCCCGGCCAGGTAGGCCTCGTGCGGCTGGGGATAGGACAATTCGAGTGCCAGGGCCTCGCACAGGCTGGCACAGCGCAGGGACTGACGCCAGGTCTGGATCCGGTCCGAGGGATGTTGACGCCTGACCAGAAGATCGAGGGCCTCATGCAAGACCCGTGATTTGAGGCCTTGCCGGCTCAGTCCGCGCAGAGCGTCCTCCACCGTGGGCAGTTGACGATGCCGTCCGCTCTGGGCGGCCGCTGTCTGGACCCACAGGACCAGGGCCGGGTCGAGCCCAAGGACCCTGGCGCAGTCAGGCGGCAGGTCAGCCTCGCCCCCCAGCAGTTCCAGCAGCCGCATGACGATGGCGGGCTGGGCGGGGACGGGACTGCTCAAGGGGTGGAGTTCGACTTCTTCCGGCATGGCCTGGTGATGGAGGTATCCCTGACTCGCGGACTATGCAATTGGCATGCCATGTACGACGGAGGCCTGAACGCCCGTGTTTTTCGATGTGGCCATGTGAGCGATGTAAAAAAATCCGACAGACTTGGGCCTGACGAGGTCGGTTATCGGGGCTGCACGCATGCAGTCTCAGGATTGCCGTGTTTCACGCAGCAGCCTGAACAGCGCACGGCTGGCACGGGGCGGTTTGCCTTCGGTCGTCTCGCGGCGGGCGTTGCGGATGAGCTGGCGCAGCAGCTGGGCATCGCTGCCCGGATGGGCGGCCAACCAATCTGTCAGGGCGGCATCATCCTCGAGCAGCCTGGCACGCCAGCGTTCCAAGGCGTGAAACTCCGCCTTGGCAGCATCCGACTCCCCCTGCATCAGCGCCAATCGATCGGCAATCTCGGCCGTCTCCACGCCCCGCATCAGTCGGCCGATGTATTGCAGCTGTCGGCGACGGCCCTCGCGGCTGCGTATACGGCCCGCCTCGACGACCGCGTCGTGCAGCGCCTCCGGCAGATCCAGGCGGTCGAGCTGGTCGGCCGACAAGTCGACCAGTGTCTCGCCCAGGGACTGCAGGGCGTGCATGGCTTTCTTGCGCTGGGTCTTGCTCGGCGGCCGCTGTTCTGGGTCGTCCATGGGACGCAGGCGGGGAGGATGAGTAAGCTTGTTATGATATCGCCTTTGCAAGTGTAAAGCAGACCGACACCGTGTCCGATACCCGATTTTCCTTCCCACAAGATACCCTGCGCGGACTGGCTGCCCGCGTGCTCGATCTGGCCCGCGCCGGCGGTGCCACGGCGGCGGAGACCGAGGTCTCCGAGGGGTTCGGCCAGACCGTATCCGTGCGCAAGGGCGAGGTGGAGACCCTCGAGTACAACAAGGACAAGGGTGTTTCGTTGACCGTATACATCGGCCAGCGCCGGGGCCATGCCTCGACCTCGGATTTTTCCGAAGATGCCCTGCGCCGCACCGTCGACAAGGCCCTGGTCATCGCCCGCTACACCGCCGAGGACGACTGTGCGGGGCTCGCCGACGCCGAGCTGCTGGCGCGGGATGTCCCCGACCTGGACCTCTACCATCCCTGGGACCTGCCCGTGGAGGGAGCGATCGAGCTGGCGCGTGCCTGCGAGGCGGCGGCACTCGGGGTGGACGGGCGCATTAACAACTCCGAGGGGGCCACGGTGAGCACCCAGGAGTCCCAGTTCATCTATGCCAACAGCCTGGGTTTCAGCGGCGGCTATCCCACCTCGCGCCACAGCATCTCCTGCGCCGTGATCGCCGAGGAGGCGGGGACGATGCAGCGCGACTACTGGTACGACACCGCGCGCGCCGCCGGGGACATGGCAGCCGCGGATACAGTCGGCCGCCGGGCCGGCGAACGCACGGTGCGGCGGCTGAACGCCCGCAAGCTCGGCACACGGCAATGCCCGGTGCTGTTCGAGGCGCCCATCGCCAGCGGTCTCATCGCCAGCTTCGTCTCCGCCGTCTCGGGAGGCCACCTCTACCGCAAGTCGAGTTTCCTGCTGGACAGCCTGGGCAGCCGGGTCTTCCCGGCCTTCATGCAGATCCAGGAACGTCCGTTCCTGCCGCGTGGCCTGGCCAGCGCGGCCTTCGATCACGAGGGTGTGGCCACGCATGACCGCGACGTGGTGAAGAACGGCGTGGTGCAGGGTTACTTCCTGGGCAGCTACAGTGCGCGCAAGCTCGGCATGAAGAGTACGGGCAACGCCGGCGGCAATCACAACCTGATCATCCCCAGCACGGGCGAGGATTTCGAGGGCCTGCTGCGCAAGATGGGCACGGGGCTGCTGGTCACCGAGCTGCTCGGACACGGAATGAACATGGTCACCGGCGACTATTCCCGCGGGGCCGCCGGTTTTTGGGTGGAAGACGGCCAGATCGCCTACCCGGTAGAGGAGATCACCGTCGCCGGCAACCTCAAGGACATGTTCCTGGGCATCCAGGCGATCGGTACCGACGTCGAGGTGCGCGGCTCGCGCCGCGTCGGCTCCATCCTCATCGACCGCATGACGGTGGCCGGGGAGTGAGGGCGAGGGGGGAGGCTTGAGAAGGCTGCTCGCCTTCGCGCGCGGTATCGATATCCTCAACGAGGGGATTGGCGGCGTCGTGCTCTGGCTGGTGCTGGCGGCCGTGCTCGTCTCGGCAGGCAACGCCGCCGCCCGCTACGGTCTGGACCTGAGCTCCAACGCCTGGCTGGAGATCCAGTGGTATCTCTTCGCCGCCATCTTTCTGTTCGCGGCCGCCTATACCCTCAAGCACAACGGCCATGTGCGCGTGGACGTCCTCTATGGTCGCTTCCCTCCACGCGTGCGGGTCTGGATCGACCTCCTCGGCACGCTCCTTTTCCTGCTGCCCATGTGCGGGTTGATCGCCTGGCTGGGGTGGAAGGGTTTTCTCGCTTCCTACGCGGTGCAAGAGGTCTCGCCCGACGCCGGGGGGCTGCCGCGCTGGCCGATCAAGCTGGCCATCCCGATCGGCTTCGGTCTGTTGTTCCTGCAGGGGGTGTCGGAGGCGATCAAGCAGGTCGCCGTCCTGACCGGTCACCTGCCGCTGAAAACGGAACGGGTGGAGGAGACGGTTTGAGCCACGAGTTCATGGCCCCGCTCATGTTCCTGGGCCTGGTGGTCTTTCTGTTGCTGGGTTATCCGGTGGCCTTCTCGCTGGCGGCGAACGGCCTGCTCTTCGCCTTCATCGGCATCCAGGCCGGCTGGTTCGAGTTTTCCCTGTTGCAGGCCTTGCCGGAGCGCATCTTCGGCATCATGTCCAACGCCACGCTGCTGGCCATCCCCTTCTTCACCTTCATGGGGCTCATCCTGGAACGCAGCGGCATGGCAGAGGACCTCCTGGACACCATGGGCCAGTTGTTCGGTACCGTGCGCGGCGGCTTGGCCTACGCGGTGGTCCTGGTCGGGGCACTGCTGGCCGCCACCACCGGCGTGGTGGCGGCGTCGGTGATCGCCATGGGCCTGATCAGTCTGCCTATCATGCTGCGCTATGGCTACGACCCGCGGCTGGCCACCGGGGTCATCGCCGCCGCCGGCACCCTGGCGCAGATTCTGCCCCCTTCCCTGGTCCTGATCGTCCTGGCCGATCAGCTGGGCGTATCGGTCGGGGACATGTATCAGGGGGCGCTTGTCCCCGCCCTGATGCTGGCCGGTCTGTATATGCTCTACGTCATGGCGGTGAGCCTGGTCAGACCCGCCCATGCGCCAGCCCTTCCGGCCGAAGCCCGCTCACTCCAGGGCACGGCCCTGCTTCGCCGGGTGCTCGTGACCATGGTGCCCCCCCTTCTGCTGGTCTTCCTGGTGCTCGGCACCATCTTCCTGGGCATCGCAACCCCGACCGAGGGCGGCGCCATGGGTGCCGTCGGCGCGCTCCTGCTGGCAGTGGGGAAACGCCGTCTGAACCTGGGTCTGCTGCGACAGGCCATGGACCGGACGGCCAGGCTCACCAGTTTCGTGCTGTTCATCCTCATCGGCTCGACGGTCTTCTCCCTGGTCTTCCAGGCGTTCGACGGTGACGAGTGGGTGGAGGATTTGTTCGGCGCACTGCCCGGCGGTGTCCTCGGCTTTCTGATCCTGGTGAATCTGCTGGTCTTTCTGTTGGCCTTCTTCCTCGACTTCTTCGAGATCGCCTTCATCATCGTCCCCCTGCTCGCGCCGGTCGCCGCCAAGCTGGGCATCGATCTGGTCTGGTTCGGCGTGTTGCTGGGCATCAACATGCAGACCTCGTTCATGCACCCGCCTTTCGGTTTCGCCCTGTTCTACCTGCGCAGCGTCGCACCGAAGACGGTGCGCACCACAGACATCTACTGGGGGGCGGTGCCCTTCCTGCTGATCCAGCTCTGCATGGTCGCCCTGGTACTGGCTTTCCCGGGTCTGGTGGGCGAGCATGTCGCGGCAGAGCCCGAGGTCGGCGTGCCCATCCTGTTGGATGAACCCGGCGTGCCTTATCGGCAACCCCTCGTCGGTCCCCAGCCGGGTCCCTGAGCATAAAGTTCCCGGTTTGGGTTGACGATAAGCTAGACTGAACATCATCTTGCGATCACAACATGGAGCCGAACATGAAGAAGTTGGGTTTGCTCGTCCTCACGGTCGCCCTGGGCTTGGCCACCAGCGGATGTGCCACCAAGGAATACGTGCACGAATACGTGCAGGGCCAGCTCAAGCCGGTGCAGGACCGGCTCAGCGCCCTGGAACAGCGCGCAGAGACGTCTGACGGCGGTCAAAGACGCATGGACGCGCAGCTACGAGCCCTCGGCGGGCGCCTGGACCAGGCCGAGGCGCGCCTCAAGGCGCATGACGAACGCCTCGATACCATCTCCAAGACCGCCCAGGAGGCCCTAGACCGTGCCGTTGCCGCCGGCAAGCTGGCGGAGGGCAAGCTGCTCTACGAGGTGGTGATGACCCAGGACACCCTGCGTTTCGCCAGCGAGAAGGCCACCCTGACCGAGGCGGCCAAGGCCGCCCTGGATGAATTCGCCGCCCGCATCAAGGCCGAGGGCAAGCCAGTGTTCATCGAGATACAGGGCCATACCGACAGCCGCGGCTCTGCCGCCTACAACGAGCGCCTGGGGCTGATGCGGGCAGAGGCCGTGCGCAGCTATCTGCACCGCCAGGGAGGGCTGCCGCTGGCGCGCATGTCGGCCATCTCCTACGGCCACACCGAGCCGGTCGCGGACAACCGGACGCGCGAGGGACGCATGCAGAACCGCCGCGTGGTCCTCGTCGTGTTGCATTGAGCCATCCGCGGTCGAGCCGAAGGAAGACACCATGACCATCACCACCACCCCCAGCGGTCTGCAGATCGAGGACGTCATCCTGGGCGCCGGCCCCGCCGCTGCCGCCGGTCAGTCGGTCAGCGTGCACTACACCGGCTGGCTGACCGATGGGCGCAAGTTCGATTCCAGCCTGGATCGGAATGAGCCCTTCGATTTCCCCCTCGGACGCGGGCGTGTCATCCCCGGCTGGGACGAGGGTGTGCAGGGCATGCAGATCGGCGGCGTACGCCGTCTGACCATCCCGCCCGAGCTGGCCTACGGGTCCAGGGGCGCGGGCGGGGTGATCCCGCCCAACGCGACCCTGGTCTTCGAGGTACAGCTGTTGGCCATCCGCTGAGGTCGCCGTCTGGGTCGGGGGTCTGCCCGACAAGACGCCATGCGGGTCAGCGCGAGAAATAGAGGAAGTTGCTGTAGCTGGCCTCCGCGACCTTGAACCACTGCAGCTCGAGTTCGCGGAATTTCTTCCATTCCGTGTAGATCCTGCCGAATACGGGATTTCTGGCGGCTTCCTCGTCGTATAGCCGGAATGCGGCCTCGCGGGCCGCATCCATGATGTCGGCAGGGAAGGCGTGCAGCTTCACCCCCTGACCCACCAGCCGCATCAGGGCCTGCGGGTTCCTGGCGTCATACTCGGCCAGCATGTGGGCATTGGCCTCGACGCACGCGGTCGCGAAGGCCTGCTGGTAGGCCGGCGGCAGCGCTTTCCACTTCTCCAGATTGACGTAGAAGGACAGCTGGGGCCCTCCCTCCCACCACCCCGGGTAGTAGTAGTGCGGGGCGATCTTATGAAAGCCGAGCTTGGCGTCATCATAGGGGCCGACCCATTCCGCGGCGTCTATGGCCCCCCGTTCGAGGGCGGGGTAGATGTCACTGCCGGCCAGGGTCTGGGGCACGACCCCCAGCTTGGCCATGATCTGGCCGCCGATGCCGGGGATACGCATCTTGAGCCCCTGCAGATCGGCGAGTGACTTGATCTCCTTACGAAACCACCCCCCCATCTGCACGCCCGTATTGCCGCCAGGAAACTGCATGATGTTGTATCTGGCGAAAAGCTCGCGCATGAGTTGCAGGCCGCCGCCGGCAACCATCCAGGCATTCTGCTGCCGCGCCGTCAGGCCGAAGGGCAGGGCGGTGTCGAAGGCGAAGGACATGTCCTTGCCCACATAGTAGTAGCTGGCGGAATGGCCGCATTCGACGGTGCCTTGCTGGACCGCATCCAGGACCTGCAGGCCGGGAACGATCTCGCCACCGGCATGGACCTTGAGCTGGAACCTGCCATCGGTGATCGCCTTGAGACGGGCTGCAAGTACCTCGGCCGCCCCGTAGATGGTGTCCAGGCTCTTGGGAAAACTGGACGCCAGCCGCCAGCGCAGGGTGGGCAGCCCTCCCGTTTGGGTTGTTTCACCCTGTTTACTGCAGCCGGAAAGGGTGAATGCAGAACCTGCGGCAAGGCCGGCGCTCGCGAGAAAAGCGCGTCTGCGCATGCTCAATCTCCTCCTGAGTGCGGGTGGTATGGGTCTCGGGATTATATAGCCGGGCGGCAGGCTCAGCCGGCGAGACCGGGAAACAGCTCGAGCAGTCCGCGGGCGATCATTTCCACCGAGATGGCGGCGATCACCAGGCCCATCAGACGGGTGACGATATGAATGCCCGTCGCCCCCATGCGACGGCTCAGGGGGATGGCGGCGCGGAAGATGAGCCACACGGACAGGGCGACCAGTGCGATGGGGATCAGCAGCAGGGTCTGGTACAGGAGGTGCTCCCCGCCCGTATTGTGGCTGGCGAGGATCACCTGGGTGATGGCGCCGGGGCCGGCGAGGAGGGGCACGCCCAGTGGTACCACGCCCACCGACTCACGCTCCACTGCCTCCTCCGCCTCCTCCTCCGTCTGCCGTATGGGCGTGCTCTTGGCCTGCAGCATGGAAATGGCCAATAGCAGCAGCAGGAGCCCGCCGCCGACCGAAAACGAGGCCAGACTGATGCCGAAGAAGTGCAGGATGGAGGTGCCCAGGAATACGGATAGCCCCAGCACCACGAGGACGGTGAGGGAGGCGACCCTGGCCGCATCCACCCGGCGCTGGGCCGGCCAGCCGTGGGTGGCGGTCAGGAAAAGAGGGATGCTGCCAATGGGGTCGACGATGGCGAACAGGCTGACAGCGATCTTGATGAGCTCACCCAGTTCGGGCATGGGGGTCCTTGTCCAGGCTTTGGGGCCACCACCAATCGTTCGCCGGCAGCCCAAGAAGCAACCAGCCCAATCGGCAAGGCGGTTCGGGCGATTATCCTAAAAACCCAAGTTGACCGCTTCTTGGGTAACGTAACCGCATGAAGGTGTTTGAGAATTTACCTTCGTTCGAACTCACCCATGAGGTGAGCGCAATACGCGCCCGCTTGCCGGTCCAAGTCAGTGTCTGACTTTGTCGCTCCTCCTTGCAGGGGGTGACCCTGCGGCGTCCTCGCTTTGCGCCAGACACTGCCTTGGACCGGCCTTCGGCCGCGTTCAACCGAGGTTTTTTTTAGGATTATACCGAGTCGAGAGCACATCCCGAGCCCCGTCGCCCGACCCGGCATATCCAGGGCAGCAGGTGCTCCGGTGCCCCCGGTAGCCGCACAGTGTAATGCAATTCGGACAAGCGCGAGATCACCTCCACCTGTCTGCCCAGGAGGGAGACGAAGTCGTTGCGGGACAGGAAGTGCAGGTTGACCGGGATACCCACGCGCCCGTCCTCGAACAGGATCAGCGGGCGGTGGCCGCGGCCTTCGATGAGTCGTGCGTTCATGAGCAGGTACCTTAGGTATGGTTGCCCTCACACACGCATACGCCGTGCCAGTCGTGCCCCACCTCTCTCCCGTCATACCCGGCCGATTGCTCGCCCGATGAGGTGTGCGGACGCTAACCGGTGTGTCGACGACTCGTCGATCTGACGAAACACCGGCGTTCAGACCCGCCGAAACAGCAGGTCCCACACGCCGTGACCCAACCGCAAACCGCGCTGCTCGAACTTGGTCAGGGGGCGTGTGGGCGGGCGCGGCGCAAACCCCTCGGCAGTGTTCGCCAGCCCCGGCTCGGCACTGAGCACCTCCAGCATCTGGCCGGCATAATCCTCCCAATCCGTGGCCAGATGAACATAGCCACCCGGCTTGAGCCGGCTGGTCAGAAGCTGCACGAATGGGGGCTGTACCAGCCGCCGTTTGTGGTGCCGCTTCTTGGGCCAGGGGTCGGGAAAGAAGATGTGCACGCCGTCGAGACTTTCCTCACCGAGCATATGCCGCATCACTGCCAGGGCATCGTGCTGCACCAAACGCAGATTGGTGAGATTCAGTTCCCCGATCCGCTTGAGCAGGGCACCCACACCCGGGGTATGCACCTCGATGCCCAGGTAGTCGATGTGCGGATTTTCCGCGGCGATGCGCGCCGTGGTCTCCCCCATGCCGAAGCCGACCTCCAGGATCTTGGGCCCGGACCGGCCGAACACCGCATCCAGATCCAGCGCCTCATCCCGATAAGGCAGCAGGAAGCGCGGTCCCAGTTCGGCCAGGGCACGCGCCTGACCGGGCCCCATGCGCCCGGCGCGCAGCACGAAGCTGCGGACGGTGCGGCGCGCCCCCTGCGGCGCAGGTTGCTCGCTCAACTGCCGATCAACCCACTGGTTGGCGAGCTCGGGCTGGCCTGATAGACCTTTTTCGGCATGCGGCCGGCCAGATAAGCCTCGCGCCCGGCTTCCACCGCCTTCTTCATGGCGCTGGCCATGAGCACCGGGTCTTTCGCCGCGGCGATGGCAGTGTTCATGAGCACCGCGTCACAACCCAATTCCATGGCGATGGCCGCGTCCGAGGCCGTGCCCACCCCCGCGTCGACGATCACCGGCACCTTGACGCGGTCGATGATGATCGCGAGGTTCCAGGGGTTGAGGATGCCCATGCCCGAGCCGATCAGCGAGGCGAGCGGCATCACCGCCACGCAGCCGATGTCCTCGAGTTGCCGGGCGATGATCGGGTCGTCTGACGTATAGACCATCACCTTGAAGCCATCCTTGACCAGCACCTCTGCCGCCTTCAGGGTCTCCACCACATTGGGGTAGAGGCTGTGCGGGTCGCCCAGCACCTCCAGCTTCACCAGGTCATGGCCGTCGAGCAGTTCTCTCGCCAGACGCAGGGTGCGGATGGCATCCTCGGCGGAGTAACAGCCGGCCGTGTTGGGTAGCAGAGTGAAACGGTCGGGTGGCAGGTGGTCGAGCAGACTGGGTTGGCCCGGATCCTGGCCGATGTTGGTGCGGCGGATGGCCACCGTGACGATCTCGGCACAGGAGGCATCGATGGCCGCGCGGGTTTCGGCGAAATCCTTGTATTTACCAGTGCCTACGAGAAGACGTGATGAGTAGGTCTGACCGGCGATTACCAGTGGATCCATGATGTGCATTCGTGTGATGAAGCCTGAGGCGTCAGGGGTGCGTGGCGCCACACCCCGGACGCCCAACACCTCGAAAGGGTTCAGCCGCCGCCTACCGCGACAACGATTTCCAGACGGTCACCGTCGGCGAGGGGTGTCAAGCCATGCTGGCTTTTGGGCACGATCTCCCCGTTGAGTTCCACCGCCAGGCGCTTGCCGGCGAGCTCCAGATGTTGCAACAACCCGGCCACGTCCAGCGGGGGGTCGAACTGGCGTGGTTGACCGTTGACGGACACCGTGATCATCTTCTAACAGGCGCAGAAATCAAGTAGCATCGCAGTTCGCGAGATTATCACGCGGGTGTAGTTCAATGGTAGAACCTCAGCTTCCCAAGCTGATGACGTGGGTTCGATTCCCATCACCCGCTCCATACGAAAAATCCCATCCCATGTCCTCCATCGAAGAAGCCCTCGAGATCATCAGGCGAGGCGCGGACGAGCTGCTCATCGAGGCCGAGCTGGTCGACAAGCTGAAAACAGGCCGCTCCCTGCGGGTCAAGGCCGGATTCGACCCCACCGCCCCGGACCTGCATCTGGGCCATACGGTGCTGATCAACAAGTTGCGTCAGTTCCAGGACCTGGGGCACGAGGTCATGTTCCTCATCGGCGACTTCACCGGCATGATCGGCGACCCCACAGGCAAGAACGTGACGCGCAAGCCGCTCACCCGCGACGAGGTGATCGAAAACGCGCGTACCTACGAACAGCAGATCTTCAAGATCCTCGACCCGGAAAAGACCCTGGTCATGTTCAACTCGAGCTGGATGGGGCAGATGGACGCCGCCGGCCTCATCCAGCTCGCGGCCAGGTACACCGTGGCGCGCATGCTGGAACGGGACGATTTCTCGAAGCGCTACAACGGTGGCCAGCCCATCGCCATCCATGAATTTCTCTACCCGCTCATCCAGGGTTACGACTCCGTCGCCATGAAGGCCGATGTCGAACTCGGCGGCACCGACCAGAAATTCAATCTCCTCGTCGGCAGGGAGCTGCAGAAGCACTACGGCCAGTCACCCCAGGTGGTCCTCACCATGCCGATACTGGAAGGACTGGACGGGGTGCAGAAGATGTCCAAATCACTGGGCAACTATATCGGCATCAGCGAGCCACCCAACGAGATGTTCGGCAAGCTCATGTCCGTGTCCGACGACCTGATGTGGCGCTACATCGAGCTGCTCTCCTTCGAACCGATCGAGGTCATCCGCTGCTGGCGCGAAGAGGTGGAGCAGGGCCGCAACCCACGCGACATCAAGGTGCTCTTCGCCCAGGAGATCGTCTCCCGCTTCCATGGCCCCGCTGCTGCGCAAGCGGCGCTGGCCGACTTCGAGGCCCGCTTTCGTCAGGGTGCGCTGCCCGAGGACATGCCGGAGATTGCCCTGTGCACCCCCGATGGCGGCATGCCCATAGCCCAGCTCCTCAAGCAGGCGGGCCTGGTGCCGAGCACCTCCGAGGCCCTGCGCCAGATCGCCGGCGGCGGGGTGAAACTGGATGGAACCAAGATCAGCGACAAGGGGCTCATGCTCGCAAAGGGCGGCGTAGTGGTCGCCCAGGTCGGCAAGCGTCGTTTCGCCCGCGTCACCCTGCACTGAGCCGATACCCTGATGTAACGGGCGTTTCATGTCGCCATCAAAAAAGTTTCATCAAACCCCTTGACGGGGTCCTGGGGCCCTCGTATAGTTCGCGGCTCACCTGCACCGCCACACAGCACTGCGGTCCAGGAAATTGATCTTTAACAACTGAACAACCAGCCTCTGAGGTGTGGGCACTGGTTTTGAGCTGTGGTTGGTCTGATGCGTTGAGTGTTGGGCTGACTTATGAGCGAAGGGACTTAGGTGCTTACGCTTTGAGAGTTGATTCTTGAAGA